>JBBDRH010000422.1:0-2594 GCA_040905645.1 Actinomycetota bacterium | reverse complement strand
TTTGGGCCCCTAGCAGTCGTGCTCGTCGTGGTCGTGGTGATGATCGTGATCGTGGTCGTCGTGCCTGTGATCGTGCCCATGGGGCCGGGCGGCGAACTCCCTTGTCCTGGCCTCGACCTCGCCGGTGCCCACCAGGCCCCGCTCGTCCAGCACTCGCTCCAACGCGGTGAGCCAGCAGCGGTAGTAGCTCCACTCCTCGTCCCGCTCGTGCTCCCTTTCCCAGTCGGATATCGCCTGGATCAGCTGCAGACGAAATTCCTCCCACTCAAACCTTCCCCCGGCGTTGAGAGCCAGCGCCAGCCCGAAGGCCCGGCTCTCCCAGGGGGCCCCGAAGACGAGCTCGCCGTTGCTACGGGGGGGAGCGGCGGGCCCGTCGACGTCCAGAACCGCCGCCAGCGAGGTGGCGGCCATCTAGACCGACACCTTGGCGACACCCACCATGGCGTCGCGGGTGACCAGGCCGGCGAGCTCCTCCTCGGAGAGGTCCTCGGTACCGGCCGGCCTCTCGGGCAGTACCAGGTAACGCACCTCCGAGCTCGAGTCCCAGACCTGGATCTCTACGCCGTCATCCAGCTCCAGGCCCATTTCACTCAGCAGCTTTCTAGGCTCTCGCACCATCCGGGACCGGTACGCCGGGTCCTTGTACCAGCTGGGAGGCAGGCCCAGCACGGGCCAGGGGTAACAGGAGCACAGGGTGCACACGATCACATGATGGGTCTCGGGTGAGTTCTCCACGACTACGATGTGCTCGCCCTGCGGCCCCTTGAACCCTAGTTCGGCGATCGATCCGGTGCCGTCCTCCAGCAGCCGAGCCTTGTACTCCGGGTCGACCCAAGCTTTGGCCACCACTTTGGCGCCGTTCATGGGGCCGATGTCCTGCTCGTACATCTTGATGTATGTGTCCATCACCTTCGGGTCCACGAGGTTGCGCTCGACCAGGATCGACTCCAGGGCCTCCGTGCGCAGCTCGACGGGAAGGCGGCTTGCTTCGGTCTCGAATGTCATGACGTCTCCTCCGGCTCCAGATAAGACTCGTAAAGGTCGATGTACAGGGTGAACTTCTCGCCCTCGCTCCCCCACAGGTCCTGGGAGTCGAACGCCACGTTGTAGACGTGCTGGGGGTTCTCGCCGAGGAAGTGGGCGTTAGTGTCGGGCAGCACCTGCGCCGGCCGAATCGCCCGGACCACCCCGGTGTGGGCCCGGACGTAGCGCGGCAGGCGGGTGTGGCCGGTTGGATGTATATGGGCGACCCGGACCCGGTCGCCGACCGAGAACATGGGCGGGAGGTCGATCTTGCGGATGGACCCCGCCGCCGTGGGCTTGTAGTCGGGCTTGTGCGGCTCCGGCGCCGGCGGTTCCTCCACATCCTCACCCCGCAGCCGGCGGGCCCGCGCCTCGACCGCCCCGGGGGCGATGATGGCACTGTCGGTGAGCAGATTTACGGCACAGTTGAGCCACCTCCCGTAGTAGCCATCGATCAGGTAGTCGAGTGGGTGCTGGCGAGCCAGGGCATCTCGGAAGCTGTCGAGGTTGGTACCGGAAACCCGCATCGACAAAAGGGCCATGGCAAACGCCCGACGTTCCCACTCTTCGTGGAATGGGGGGTCGAACGGCGGACTCAGCTCGACGGATCCGAAGCCCTGCATGCCACCCATGTCTGCGATGGTATCCACGTCACACCTCCTGTTCGATGACCGGCAAGCTCTCTTGATCGGCCCGTCGTTCCGCCCTCAGCGTGAGCAGGCCTAATATCACTCCCGTGTAGGTCCAGAGGACTGCCTGTCCCCCGAGGGATGCCATACGAAATTCCCAGATCAGCCCGGCGGGAATGCCCTCGGGGAGCCCGCCCGGGGGGAGCGCCGCAAACGCAACCCCGAGGACCAGCAGGTAGCAGGCTCCGACGATGAGATGACGGTGGTGAGCCTCGACCCCTCTCCCTGCGAGCCGCCTCGACATCGCAAGCCCCACGAAGCAGGCCGCCACCGAGACTGCCACGAGAAACAGATAGGCCGCGGTACGTATCCCGATCGTGTCCGGGTCCCCGACCCCGGGCGGATTGGCAGGGTACTTGAGGAAGGGAACCAGGAAAAAAGCGGCGAACCCAGCCAGAGCAATACGCATCGACCGTTCCCACGCCGTGCCGTGCATCCGGCGACTCATCGCAAAGAAGATGATCCCCACCACACCGCCGAGCGCCAGGCCGTACAGACCGCTTGCCAGCACCATTCCCAGGTGTTGTTCGCCGCGGGTGAAGACCTCGTCGGCTGCATGCTCGCCCGATACAGCCATTTGTTCCAATTGGATCGCCCGGTCGATGGAAGGCTCGCCCACCACCAGCAGAAACAGCCCGGAAGTGATACCGCCGAGCAGCCCCGCAACCAAACCCCGCCGAAGGCTGGCGCCCGCACTCGTCGCTTGTGAGGACGCAGAGGCACTAGAGCGGCGTGCCGGTCGGACCGCGTCTCCCAACGGCGGTCCCTGCGATTGCATGCCGGCCTAGTGGCAGGGGACGGCGAGCAGGTGCCGGCCGTCGTGGAAGAGCTCGTGCAGGTAGTTGCCGGTTACCGCCGCTTTTCCGAGCAAGGGCTGGAGAA
>JBBDRH010000421.1:0-2608 GCA_040905645.1 Actinomycetota bacterium | reverse complement strand
AAGGTAAACCTCGCCAACGGCAACCTGGTGCTCTCCCAGTCCGATCTCTCTATCGCGGGGCTTGGATTGGACCTCTCCATCTCCCACACATACAACTCGCTGCTAAAGGACCAGGAAACAAGCGCCGGCAAAGGCTGGCGCCTCAGCTCCGACACACGCCTGGCACCGCTGCCAAACGGATCGGTGATGCTGCACGGCGCGGGCGGCGAGGCGATCCTCTTCGAGCCCCAAGGCGGCGGCGGGGCGGGCTTTAAAGAGCCCACCGAGCTGGACGCAAAGCTAACCCATGAGGGTGTCGGCTACCTGCTTGCCTTCGACGGGGGCGGCGAGCTTCGCTTCGATTCCCAGGGCCGGCCGAGCTCGCAGAAGGATCGAAGCCAAAACGAGCTGCGCTTCTCCTATGCGGGCGGTATCCCGACCTCGATCCTCGACACCAGAAGGCGAGCGCTCGACTTCGAAAGCTCCGACGGCCTCATAACCGAGGTGCAGGACTCGGCCGGGCGCACCCACACCTACTCCTACCAAGACGGCCGCCTGGCCGCATACACCGACCCGATCGGATACCAGACCCACTACACCTACGACGCTCAAGGACGCCTCACCCGCGTAACCGATCCTGCCGGCACCCAGAGCGCTTTCACCTACGACCAGTACGGGCGTGTCACCTCTATCGCAAAAGCCGACAACATCGCATCGCTTCGAACGGTGACCCAGATCGCCTACGGCCTGGCGCTAAATCCCTGCGACCCCACCGAGCACGAGGGCAAGACGGTCGTAACCGATCCCCTGGGCAGGTCGGCGACCTACTGCTACGACGATCGCGGCTGGGTGACGAAGACCGCCGACTCAACCGATGCGCGTACGCAGATGACGCTCAACCAGTGGGCCCAGCCCACGCAGGTGACGGCCACGGCGAACGGCGAAGATCCCCTGACCTCGGTCATGGAATACGACCAAGACGGCAAGCCGCTCAGCTCCGAAGACCCAGAGGGCGCAACGTCTGAGACCTCATACACCGACCCCCAAAACCCCCAATACCCGACCGCGGTAACCAACGCCCAGGGCAACACCGAGCAGATGTCCTACGACCAAAGCGGAAACCTCACCCAGGTATCCGACGCCGGCCAAAGCGGCGCCAGCTCCACCCTCACCTACAACCCCAACGGCACCCCGGCCTCTGCCACCGACGCGCGCGGCAATACGACTACATACGCCTACGACCAAGACGGCCACTTAACGCGTGCGACCCCGCCCGCGCCCTTGGGAGCGGCGACGATGAGCTACGACTCGCTCTCGCGCCCGACGAGCGCCACCGACGCGCTGGGCCAAACCCAGACCATCACCTACGACGCCTTGGACCGCCCGGTCGCGGTCAGCTTCTCCGATGGCTCCACCTTCGCCACCAGCTACGACGCCGCCGGCAACGCCACACAAACCCAAGAGCCCGCCGGCATGACCACCTACACCTACGACGCCCTGGGACAGATGACGTCCGAGACAAAGCCCACGGGCCAGACCGAGGCCTACACCTACGATCGCTCGGGGGCGCTCACCTCGGCAACCGACTCTGGTGAAACGACCACCTATCACTACGACTCCGCCGGGCGCCTGGCATCGACCACCGATCCAGACGGCGATCGCACCACCTACACCTACGACGCCTTGAGCCGCCCCACCACCACGACGCTGCCAAACGGCGTATCGCAGACCAAGAGCTTCGACGGCTCGGGCAACCTGACCCGCATCCGCGCAACCGCGGGTGGGAGCATCCTGCAAGACCTCCAATACACCTACAAGGACGCCCAGGGCAACCAGACCTCCCAGATCCAAAGCCAGGTCGATGCAAAGCGCGCTCGCACCACCAACTACACCTACGACTCGATCGAGCGGCTAACCAAGGCCCGCACCTACGAGGGCCAAGCCGTGGTCGACGAGCGCGCCTACGCCTACGACGGCGCCTCGAACATGGTGGCCAAGGTAGAAAACGGCGATATCACCAACTTCTCCTACAACGCCGCCAACCAGCTCACGCAGATGGACGGCACGAGCTACTCCTACGATGCCAACGGAAACCTGCTCTCAGATTCCTCCGGTCGCCTCCTCACCTACAACGCCAAAGACCAGACCGCCTCGATAAGGGCGAACCTGACCTCACCACCGATCGCGATGTCCTACCTGGGCTCGGACCAGTCCGAGCAGGTCGGTGACGGCGATCGGACCTTAAAAGACACAGCGCTCGGGCTCTCGGCGGTCTCGGGCCCAGGGGGCACATCGCAGATCATCCGCTCGGCGGGCGGAGAGCCGATCGGCGAAGAGACACCGCAGGGAAAGCGCTACTACCTCACCGACGTGCGCGGATCTGTCGTCGGGGCAACGGATGAAAGCGGAAGCCTGGTAAAGACCTACCAGTACGAGCCCTTCGGCGAGGTGACGGGTCAAACGGGCTCGGGCGAGACGCTCTTGAGGTACGCCGGCGGCTATCAGACCTCCTCGGGCCTATACCACTACGGCAAGCGCTTCTATGACCCGCAGACCTCCAGGTGGACGCAGCCCGATCCCGCCCAAGACCCAGGCGATCTGCGCCAGCAAAACGCCTACTCCTACGCCT
>JBBDRH010000420.1:0-2612 GCA_040905645.1 Actinomycetota bacterium | reverse complement strand
ACTCCACCGGTTGTGCCCGTGGCTCCGCCGCCGCCGGTGCCCGGACTGGTCCCGCTGCCGGTCGATCCGCTGGCACCATTGACGCCTCCTCCGGCGCCGCCGGCTCCGCCGGTAGCGGAATCCGCAGTACCGCCGGCCCCGCCTCCGCCGCCCCCGATGACCACGCGGTCACCCGTGCCGGTGCCGCCGCGCCGGACATCCGACGCTCCGCCGCCGCCGTTGCCGGCGGTAGTTCCTCCGCCGCCCCCACCGTTGAAGCCTCCGGTGGTGCCGCTTCCCTGTCCGCCGACGTTGATTTGAATCGACTCTCCCGGCGTCACTGTGATGGTCGCGGTAGTGCGGCCACCCAGCCCTCCGGATCCCGCGCCCTGGGCACCCTGCACCTCAAAGGTGGCCGAGGTCACGCCTGCAGGCACGATCCAGGTCTGAGCTGCTCCGGTGTGGTTGAAGGTCTCTGTTGCCGCCCACGCCGGCGTCGCAAACAGGGCCGACAGCATCATGCACATCATCGCAAGGACCAGCAAAGAACGAGCCCTTGTTCTACTTCCCTTCAATCTGAGCTTCCTTGATTTCTTCATCATCCCCGCCCCCCGGCTTTAGCCGGCGTTGAATTTGAAAAGTCGGTTTGGCGGGACAATATCACGCGGCCCGCCAGATGCGAGCGTTGTTATTCGAAGTTTGATCGGTTTTACGGCTACTTGGGTGTACTTGGGGCCGCAACATGGCCGGCGTGCTTCTTCAGAAAGATCCTGCGCCCTGCCGGCACCCTGACGCGACCTGCCTATGGGCTCGCTAATGCTTCACGTACATTGCGTCGACTTGATCGGCGAACTTCTCGAGAACGATCTTCCGCCTCACCGAAAGCTTCGGGGTGATCTCGCCGGCGTCCTGCGTGAAATCCCGTTCGAGAAGCGTCCACTTCTTGATCGTCTCGACGTGGGAAAGGTCTTCGTTCACCTTGGCGACAGCGGCCGCGACCTCCTCCAACACCTTCGGATCGCTGGAAAGCCCGGCCGGATCCGTGGTGACGCCGTGCTCCTTCGCCCATTTGGGGCTCGAATCGGCGTCGAGGGTTAGCAGCGCGGTCAGGAAGGGCCTCTTGTCGCCGATGACGACCGCTTGTGAGATGAGGGTGTGGACCTTCAGCCGGCCCTCGATCTCCTGAGGCGAAATATTCTTGCCTCCCGCAGTGATGATGATGTCCTTCTTACGGTCGGTGATCTTGAGGTAGCCCTTCTCGTCCAGCTCGCCGACGTCGCCGGTGCGCAGAAAGCCGTCGGGATCGAGGACTGACGCCGTCTCTTCAGGCTCCTTGTGGTAGCCGACGAAGACGTTGGGCCCCTTCACCAGGATCTCCCCGTCCTCTTCGAACTTGATCTCCATCCCCGGGATGACCGGACCCACCGACCCGAAGCGGGCCTTGCCGGGCGGGGTCACCGCGGTGGGACCGTTGACCTCGGTCTGCCCGTAGGCTTCGATGAGATCGATACCCAGAGCGTGAATGAACCGCATGACCTCGGAGGTGATGGGAGCGGCGGCGGTGATGGCGAACTGCACGTGCCCCATGCCGAGCTCCTCCCGGGTCTTTGAGAAGACGAGCTTGTCGAACAGGGCAGTCTTCACCTTCAGGGGCAGCGAAGGTGAATGCCCCGCCTGGAGCACATCCACCTTTTCCAGGGAGGCCTCCAGCGCCTTGGCGATGATTTCCTTCTTTTCGTGGACCGCGTACTTGGCGTTGACCCCGCTGAAGAACTTCTCGTAGATCCGAGGAACGCCGATGAAGAAGGTGGGCTCGCACTCCTTAAGGTACTCAAGGATCTTGTCGGTCGACTCGCAGAACCAGATCTCAAACCCGTACTTGATTCCACCCCAGTCGGAGGCCAGCCGTTCGAAGATGTGGGAAAGGGGCAGGTAGCAGAGCAGCCGGTGCTCGCACTCTCCCACCGGAAGCACCCGGCCGAGACACTCGAGAGTCCAGGCGAAGTTGTCCTGGCTCAGGATCACGCCCTTGGGAGGGCCGGTGGTCCCCGCCGTGTAGACGAGGGTAGCTATATCGTCCGGGCTGATCGAAGCGATCCGCTCCTTCAGCTCGCCGGGGTTCGTGCCGGCGTGGTCCGTGCCCATCTTCCTTAGGTCCTCGAAGGAGATCACGATCTCGTCGGACCCACCCCCTTCGCCGGTGATCACGACGACCTTGCTCAGGTTCGGCAGGTCGGCCTTGCGCTGCAGGATCTTGTCGAGCTGGTGAGAGTTTTCGACGATCGCCACCTTGCACTCGGCGTGTCCCAGGATGTAGCTCACCTGCGCCGACGAGTTGGTGACGTAGACGGGCACGCTGACCGCTCCGGAAAGAAGTATCCCTACGTCGGTGATGTTCCACTCCGGGCGGTTCCCCGACAACAGACCTACGTAGTCGCCCTTTTCGACCCCCAGGGCGATCAGACCGTTGGCGACCTCTCTTGCCTGGGCGTCGTACTCCCGAAAGGTGATCGGCTTCCACTCGGCGCCGTCCTTCACCTTCATCGCCACTGAGTCGGGGGTCCTGGCAACCCGGTTGGTGAACACCTCGGTAAGCGTCCGGCCCGGAACCATCACAACCTCCTATCGGTAGT
>JBBDRH010000419.1:0-16026 GCA_040905645.1 Actinomycetota bacterium | reverse complement strand
ATTTCACCACTAGCGTGGTGACGGTCTCTACTTGGCCCCGGCTGTCGGCGGGCGAGTTTGCCGGTGCTCCACAACCTTTGAGATGGCGATGGTCGGCATCGTCGGCACTCTATCTGTAGGCCGACCGAAGCCCATTGCCCACCCTGATAGTCATCGTTTCGGGATTATTGTGAGCAAATTGTTGAGCAAGAACGCGCTTACTAACCAGATTCTGGAACACAATCAGCCATCTGAGGCCATGTTCACGCACAATTCGAAAGCTCGGGGGGCGGGACTCGAACCCGCAACCTATTGATTAACAGTCAACCGCGCTGCCAATTGCGCCACCCCCGAAAGAGGTCCGCTTTGACGATAGCATCCCCGGCTCGCCTGGGTTGCTTGAGTGGAACCTAGGAGGACTCCTCCGCATCGGCCGGGTGGGTCAGCTCGTCCACTTTGTTCGCGATCAGCAGCAGGGCCTGCTCGATTGCCGAGATCTTGATCTTGAGGAACTCCATCGCCTCCTTCTCGTCGTGCGGCTTGCCCTGCTGGGTCCGCCTGATGACGATGTCGGCTGAGGCATTGGTTGCCTTCGTGAAGATCCGTCCGACCTGCTGCTCCAGCTTCATGACTTGAGCATACCCGAGCACCCCACTCAACCAATTACCCGGTTGGGGTTTGTGAACCCGCCGCCGAGGGGCATAACAAACCTCGCGACCGATCAAGGAGGTTTGTATGGGTTCATTCAAGAAGGGTGTGATCGTGGGCTTCGGCATCGGCTACATGCAGGGCGCAAAAGCCGGGCGGGAGCGCTACGACCAGATCATGCGCAAGATCAAGCAGGTGGACTTCGATAAGACGCTGGCGCCGGTCAAGGACCAGGGCCAGAAGGTGCTCACCGTCGTAATGGAGAAGTCCGGTGGCGTGAAGGGCAAACTCTCCCGCAACTCATCGAGCGACAACTCCAACAAAGCAGTCCTGCCCAGCACCAAGGCCTCGTAGGACAGCGAGAAATCCCTAGGGCCCCCGTCGGGGGCCCTAGAAGAACGCGATACGTCGGTTTTACTCCAAGTAGTCCCTCAGCTTCTGCGAACGCGAGGGATGCCGCAGCTTGGACAGGGTCTTCGATTCGATCTGGCGGATCCGCTCGCGGGTTACTCCGAACTCCTTGCCCACCTCTTCGAGGGTTCGCGGAGTTCCATCGTGGAGCCCGAAGCGTAGCTGGATCACCTTCTTCTCCCTGATCGAAAGGGTATGAAGCACGCTCTCCAGCTGTTCCTGCAGGAGAATGAAGGACGCCGCGTCCAGAGGGACCACGGCGTCTGAATCTTCGATGAAGTCACCCAGATGGGTGTCCTCCTCCTCACCGATGGGGGTCTCGAGCGATACCGGCTCCTGCGAGACCTTCATGATCTCCCGGACTTTGTCGGCGCTGAGCTCCATCTGCTCGGCGATCTCCTCCGCCAGTGGTTCCCGGTTGAGGTCCTGCATCAGCTGCCTCTGAATCCGCAGCAGTTTGTTGATCGTCTCCACCATGTGGACCGGAATCCGGATGGTCCGAGCCTGGTCGGCGATGGCCCTGGTGATGGCCTGCCGGATCCACCAGGTGGCATAGGTGGAAAACTTGAAGCCCTTGGCGTAGTCGAACTTTTCCACCGCCCTGATCAAGCCCAGGTTGCCCTCCTGGATCAGATCCAGGAACAGCATCCCGCGCCCCACGTACCGTTTCGCGATCGAGACCACCAGCCTCAGGTTGGCCTCCACCAGCTTGCGCTTGGCGAGCACACCGTCCCGTTCGATCCTGCGGCAGATCTCTCTCGCTTTGTCCTGGGTTATCGGGTTTGTGCCCACATCCAGGGCCGACCGCCGTGCCAGCGTTTCAACACGGATCATGTCGAACTTGTCGATGTCGCACAACATCTCTTCTGCCCACAATCCGGCCTCGATCCTGGTGGCCAGATCGACCTCCTGATCGGCGGTCAGAAGCGATACCTTGCCGATTTCCTTCAAATACATGCGTACCGGGTCGTTGGTGGGGGCTTTGAGCAGTTCGGAGTCGCGTCGAAAGTCCTCGGCGGTGTCGTCGGGGGTACCCGGTTCGTGATCCATGACCTCTACGCCTTCTTCGGCGATGAGGGAGTAAACACCATCTACCTGTTCGGCGGTCAGGGCCAGATTGCCCAGGGCGTCTGCGATCTCGTCTGCGGTCAGCCAGCCCTTTTCTTTACCTCGGGAGACAAGCTCCTTTACGTCATCTATCTCAGCGTCCTTCGCCATTGAGTTGAAGTCCTCTCATTTGTCATCGAACTTTCTCCGCTCGATGTTCAAACGCATTAGCTCTTCAAAAAGTGCGTCGTAAGCATTAAGGTCGCTCTCGGGGTCGAGCCCGTCGAGTTTAGCCTTTAAGTGATCGATCTGCCGCCGAATCCGGAATTCCTCCAACCTCAAAAAAACCTCTTCGGGATCGTGGGTGATGGTGGGGGCCAGCGAAAGCTCGGCCGCCAGCCTCCTGCTATCGTCATCGGGCAGCCGGGCCATCACCGATGATGAGCTCGGCGCCGGAGAAACACCGGCAAGAGCGTTGAACAGAACCCGGTGCTCGGGCTGGTTGAAGTGGTCGGTGGTGATCACGCTCAGGGCCTGGGCGAGCTGGGCGGGCGAGTCCAGAAGGATAGCCAGCGCCTCCCTCTCGACCTTGACGTGCCCGGGAATCCGTTCCAGCGATCTCTTGCGGCAGGCTCCCCCGCCGCCAGAGGTCCGGTCGGCGATCTCTCGCTGGAGCTCGTGCGGAGCGATGCCGATGCGCGCGGCGGCCCACATCCCGTACTCGCCCCTTACCACCCGGCTGGGTTCCCAGGCGATGCGGTCGGCCGCCGCCTGGGCCGCCTTAGACTTCCCCTCCGCCGTGGTGAGGTTGTGCCGGGCGATCTCCTTCTCGAGCACGTAGCGCATGAGCGGAACGGCGCTGTCGAGGATCGGCGAGAAGGCGGCAATCCCCCCTTCCAGGGCTATATCGGCCGGGTCCTTGCCTGCCGGCAGCGGCGCCACCAGCACCTCCAGGCCCACCTTCGAGTGGATACCAAACCCGCGCTCGGAGGCTACCGACCCGGCGGCATCGGCGTCGAAGGCCAGCACCACCTTCTCGCAGAATCTTTTCAGGAGAGCGAAATGCTCCTCCCCCAGCGACGTCCCGCACGTGGCGACCGCGTTGGACAGCCCGATCTTGTGAAGGCCGATTACGTCGGTGTACCCCTCGGTTACGATCGCCATCCCGGAGCGTACGATCTCGGCCTTGGCCCGGTCGAGCCCGTAAAGGATCCTGCTCTTCTGGTAGAGGGGAGTCTCGGGGGTGTTGAGATACTTCGGCTGGTCGTCGCCGAGGGCCCGGGCGCCGAACCCGACGATCTCGCCGGTCAGCCCGGAAACCGGGATGATCACCCGCCCCCGGAAGTAGTCGCGGTGCTCGCCCTGCTCGCCGACCCGGGCCAGCCCGGCATCGACCACCTCTTTGGAGCCCATGCCCTTGGAAAGAAGATGCCGGTAGAGGGTGTCTCTGCCGCGGGGGGCGAAACCCAGCTTCCAGGTGTCGGCGTCCTTGGCCGAAAATCCCCGGCCCGCCAGATACTTGCGGGCAACCTCGGCTTCGGCCGCCTTGGACAGGAGCGAGGCGAAGTAGTCGCCCGCCCTTTGGTTGGCCAGCAGCAGCGAGGAGCGCTGACCCACCGGTTCCGTGGGCCCTTCGAACCTGAGCGTCAGCCCGGTGCGATCGGCCAGCCGTTGAGCGGCCTCGGAAAAGCTCAGGCCCTCCACCTGCTCGGTGAACCGGAAGACATCTCCGCCGGCCCCGCAGCCGTGGCAGTAATAGAGGCCCTTGGCGGGGTCGACCGTGAACGAAGGAGTCTTCTCCTGATGGAAGCAGCACAGGCCCTTGAAGACCCGTCCCGCCTTCCGAAGCTTCATGTAGCTGGAGACGACCTCGACGATGTCGGCCCGCTCCCGCAGCTCCTGGATATCCTCAGGCGCGATCCGCCCCTTCAAACCGGCTCCTTTAGCAGCAGCCGCCGGTGTTCCCGGAGAGCGAACCGGTCGGTCATCCCCGACACGTAATCGACGAGCCTGGTGTCAAAATCGTCCCGTTCCGAGCTCTCCCTGGGCAGATCGTCCGGGTGGTCGCGGTAGTGCTCGAGGAGATCGGTCAAGAGACGGGTGACCCGGTCGTGCTCATACTTCGACTCCGGCCGCTGATAGACCCGCTCGAACATGAAGTCTCTGGTGAGCGACATCACCGCGAACACCTCCGGCGTCATCGCAATCCCCCCCAAGTCACCACTGGCCGCTACGAGGGAGCCCACCATGCCGTCGATCCGTGCCGATGAGGTCGTCCCCAGTACCCGGTTGACCGGCTCGGGAAGATCGTCGAGGGTGAGCACCCCCGCCCGGATCGCGTCCTCGATGTCGTGACTTAGGTAGGCGATGCGATCGGCGAAGCGAGCCACCTGGCCCTCCAGGGTTCCCGGCTGGGGCATCGACCAGGTGTGGTTCAGGATGCCGTCCCGGACCTCCCAGGTCAGGTTCAGGCCCCCGGGGATGGCGTCCTGGGTCTCGCCTCGCCACTGGAGGTGATCGACTATCCGGCAAGACTGCTCGTTGTGACGGAACTGCCTGCCCAGGAACTCGGTGAGCACCTCCTCGCCCAGGTGGCCGAACGGCGTGTGGCCGAGGTCGTGGCCCAGGCAGATGGCTTCCACCAGGTCCTCGTTGAGAGCCAGCGCACGGGCGATGGTCCTCGCCACCTGCGTCACCTCCAGGGTGTGGGTCAGGCGTACGCGGTAATGGTCGCCCTCGGGGGCGGGAAACACCTGGGTCTTGTGGGCCAGCCGGCGAAAGGCCTTGGTGTGGAGGATCCGGTCCCGGTCCCGCTGGAAGGCGGTGCGCAGGGCGTGGGGCGGCTCCGAAATGCGCCGGCCGCGGGACTCTGCTGCGCGAGTGGCTTGGGGTGCCAGGAAGAGACTCTCGTTATGCTCGAGCTTCTCCCGAATCGTACTCATCAGTGCCTCGATATTAGTCGCAGGGGGCGACATCGGCGGGCTGAAGGCCGCCGCCTTGCAGCAAACAGCCGCGCTACTGAAAGAGCTCCTCCACGAAGAATCGAGCCGCCGGCTCCACCTGATCGCCAAAAACCGATGAAACAACACGCAATACCTCGTCAGCGGTCGACAGCTTCAATAGCTCAGCCAGCAGGCGGACATCTCCTTCATCCTCGCCCACCCGATGAGCAAGGACCTTCATCGCAAGGAGCATCTTTGGCGACGCGGCCAAACAACGTAGTCCGGGGACTTCCAGCACCGGAGCCGCCTCAACGTCCTCGGGACCCAGGAACCCTTTCACCGCATCGTTGAGCCAGCCCGGCGGCAGACTGAGCTCTCGGGCCATCTCGGCCGCCTCCTCGTAAATCGCCATCTTCGGCTCGAACACGGCGTCGATGTCGCGTGTGGACCTCCTCGCGTCGAAGGCCAGAGCCATTGCCGCGCCCCCTACGACGTACATCTCACCCTGAAGTCCCCGCTCGTGAAGACGCCCGCCCAGTAAGGTAAGCAAGTTGAGAATCTCCTCACGCTCCATTGCTAGACCCGAATCAAAGAACCCGAGGAAATGAAGACGCCGCGCCTGCGAAAGGCTGCCGGGGACTCTACCAATGCCAACGCACGGAAGCCCTTGACTTCACTCAGGAACCAGAACGTGTTCAAGAACCGATCAGGTTCGTGGCTCCATTCCGGCCGGCGAACATGATGAACCGCGGCGATGTGCTCGGCCAAGGCACCAAGGTAGGCGTTGTGGCGTTCGTCGCCTGTGTCTTCGGGCCGTTCCGAAATGGCTCTTTGGATTTGAGAAGGGTTCATTAAAGCTAGTTCGTCCAACAGCTCTTTGATCGAATCGGAGAGGGGTTCTCCCGCCCTGAGCCGCCGCGCAGTTCCTGCAATCGACGCTGTAAACAGCCCGTCGTCAGGAGGGTTCTCCGAAAGCCACGCTTTGAGGGATTCTGCCATGAGTACAGGATGTCCTGCCGCCGAGGGGCGCGCAAGCACCCTTGATCGACGGCCGAGGCTGGCCTACGCTTGGGGTGTGATCGACGGCGTACATACCATCCTTTACACGCATGACGCCGTGGCGGCCCGGGCTTTCTTCAGGGACGTGCTGGAGCTCGAGTGGCTGGACGAGGGCGACGGCTGGCTCTACTTCGTCCTTCCCCCGGGCGAGCTGGCGTGCCACCCGGGGCCCGGAGTCGTCGAAGGCAGGGAGGAGGGGCGCACCGAGCTGTTCTTGATGTGCAAGGACGTGGAGGCGACCCGCAAACGGCTCGAGGATAAAGGCGTCGAGTTCACCGAACCCATCACCGACGAAGGTTACGGGCTCATGACCCGCTTCAGAATTCCCGGCTTCGGCCAGATGGGCCTGTACCAGCCCCGCCACGCCAGCCCGCTCAAAGCCTTCAACTAACGGGTGGGCCTGATGCCCTCTCAATTTCATCGAAGCGTGTCGATTTAGCCCGGTTTCGTTCGTCGTATAGATGAGAGCAGCCCAACGGCGAAGGAGGAGATGGAAATGAGGAACTGATCGAGAGCACCTTCGTATCGCTGGACGGCATCATTTCGGAACCACAGAGGTGGAGCCCGCCCTACTGGGACGAGGAGCACGCCGGCTACGCCTCCGACCTGCTTTTCTCTTCGGACGCCCTGCTGCTCGGGCGTAAGACCTACGAAGGGTTCGCGCAGGCCTGGTCGGCCCGATCCGGCGACCCATTCACCGACCGGATGAACAGCATGCCGAAGTACGTCGCCTCCAGAACGCTGACGGACACGACCTGGAACGCGAGCGTGATCGGCGAACAGGATGTCGTCGCCGACGTGACCAGGCTCAAGGAGGAGCCCGGCGAGAACCTCCTCAAGTTCGGCACCGGCGAGCTCAGCCAGGCACTTCTGAAGGCCAACCTGGTCGACGAGTACCACTTCTGGATCTTCCCGGTCATCGCCGGCACGGGCGACCGGCTTTTCCACGGGCTGGATTTGACCCACCTGGAACTGGTCGACACCAAGCCCTTCAAGTCGGGCATCGTGGTCATGAAGTACGAGCCCAAGAAGGACGCCGGCGCCGCCTAGCCCGCCTTATTGGAGCGTGCCCGGAGATCCCTGAGCCTCGGCAAAGATCGCCCCGACGTTGGCTGGGGAGAAGAACGCTGCCGGAGAAGTGACGCCTGATATCACCTGGACGAACTGGTCCATCGCAGCCTGGTTGCCGTAAACCGCCCCCATGAGCTCCTGCATCTCAGGCGACGGGGGCTCGAAGGAAGCGAATTGGCAGGTGAACTCGAAGATCGGCATCACATGTTCGTCACGGGCTGATTGGTACTCCCCCATCGCCTGGTCGAAGTCGCGAGCTCCGGACAGGACCTTATCCACGCCCTTCGCGCACAACTCGGCGTCCCGGAACGCGTCGGTGATTCCTTGTGCGGCGACGGGGTCCTTGTTGTAGCCGGCGTCTCCGACCAGCGCCCACCCGGGGCCGAACGGCTTGCGGAAGTAGTTGACCACTGCTGCGCCGACGATTCGCTCCTCACGCCTGGCGGCCCGGATCCGCTCGGCGAAGTCGGGAGCGAGGTCGAACATCTTGAGGTAGTTGCCCTCGACATCCTTGCGGATAGCCTCGAACTCCCGGTACGGCCAGAAACCCACGACCAGAGTCAGGCCGTCGTGGGTCGGTATGGCGGCCCACCCCCGATTGGCGCGGTCGAATATCTCGAACCCGCTCGCCGGCAGACCGCTGAAGTAGCTGTAGTAACCGGCAAGGAACTCGCCGAATTCGTTGTACTGCTCGGGACCGACCTGTTTGGCGACCACCGAGTGCCTGCCGTCGGCCCCGATGACCACACGGGCGGTTTCTTCCACCCTCCGGCCCTCCTTGTCCCGGCCGCGGATGCCGGTCACCCGGCCCTCGTCGAAGTTCAGCTCCTCGACTGAGAACCCCTCGCGGATCTCGGCCCCCGCCTCCGACGCTGCCTCGACGAGCAGGTTGTCCAGCACGATCCGGCGGGGGCAGTAACCGACCGGAGATTCGGGAGTGCCCGGGGATCCGGCGATCGTGAAGGGCCCGAAGTCCAGCGAGTAGTTGTCGATGGGAGGACAGCCGGTCGCGACGAGACGGTCGAGCAGGCCCCAGCGTTTCATCGCAGCGATGCCCGGGGGATGGATCAAATGGGTAGAGATCGTGTCGCTGGGAAAGGTCGCCCGGTCCACGACCAGGACCTTGTACCCCTTCCGGGCGAGAAGCATGGCAGCGGGTGATCCGGCACAACGGGCGCCGACTACGATTGCGTCGTAGGTGCCGTCGTCGTTGGCTGAAGGCTGGCTCATGGGTACCTCCTGGCATCCCGAAACGGATTGGCTGTGAACCGGTATACCTGCGTTACGGCGAAGGGCCTAGAGTTTGGGGCTGAAGTTTCGGAAGGCTTAAGAATTGCCTCGCTCGAGGGCGCCTGATTCGACGGGCAGGAGTGTCGCAGCGATCGTAGCCGGTCGCAATTACCGGACCCGCGGCCGATCGATGTGATGGCTGCGAGGGGAGGATTCGTGGAGTTGCGGGGTCACCTTGGGCTGAGGTGGCCGACAATCGTCTCCAGGAACTCCTCGATCCTCGATACGAACGGAACCCACTCGCAGTATCGCCGGAAGACCTCGTCGGGGTCCCGGGGTTGCTTTCGCTCCGTCAGCTCCTCCATGAAGTCGAGCAGCTCCAGGAAGCGGATCACCAGCGCATCGTCAGACCTTCCGTAAGAGAGGTCGGTGAGAAAGGTGGCCCGGTCCACAGGTTTGTCGGCCGCCTCCCAGTCGTCGGTACCCATGAAGCGCTCCATGATCTCGTCGGAGATGGATTCGTACGCCGACTTCAGCGCATGCAGCCACGGCTCCTCGGTCACCGGGTGGCCGGCGGGCAAACCCCACCTCAGGGCGGCGATAACCCTGCCGATCACCCCGTATCGATAGGGAAGCGCGGCGTACCCGCGCCGGCTGTAGAAGTAGTAGGCGACGGGATAGTGCCGCATCCCCTCGTGGTGCGAGATCATGCTTGTGTAGAAATTATTGAGCCGTCCCCCCAGGTCCCGGGACTCCCCCTGATGGAAATGAACCTCGAGGATGTGGCGCGCCTCGTAGGTGCGCTCGGACTCGTGGTAGACATCGGAGGACAGGACCCCCATGTCTTCGATGACCTTGTAAACGTTGACCACGTAAGCGATCGCCAGGGTGAGAAAGCCGTAGCCCATCAGCGCCTGGACCGCGGTCACCAGCTGGTAGGGGCCTGTGATCGGCGCCAGGTCCCCGTACCCCAGGCCGGACAGGCTGATCCCGCTGAGGTAGAGGGCTTCGATGGGACC
This sequence comes from Actinomycetota bacterium, assembly GCA_040905645.1. Classification (GTDB taxonomy): domain Bacteria; phylum Actinomycetota; class CADDZG01; order JAHWKV01; family JAHWKV01; genus JBBDRH01. The sequence goes on along the minus strand of JBBDRH010000419.1, from coordinate 6,620 downwards.
TGCCTCGAGTCCTTCCGCGAAGCGAAACGAGCCCATGTGCAGCCCGACGTAGTAGATCGCGGCAAAGCCCAGGACCTGCAGCGCGATCCACAGCACCAGGCTGGACAAAACCATCAGCGGGATCCCGAGGGAGAGCACGAAAGAGACATGCCGGGCCGGTACCCGTGACGCCAGCCGGCGGCAGGACGCCCACACCAACCGGTAGAGCCGGAGCGAGAGGGGCCCGGCGGCGTCGTAGTACAGGACGGTCATGAACAGGTCCCATACCCCGGCCAGGATCAGGATCAAGCCAGCGACTATCCAGATTGCGTCCATCCGGTAGTTATAGCGTTATTGCCGCGACGCCAGAGCGTACGGCTAGGCCGGCCTGGCCACAGGGCAATCCGTGTTTGCCGGTGCTGGCGCCCGGGTTATCAATAGAGTCCTCATGTCCCCCAATCGCAAGGAGAAGTCTTGAAGAGCTACGAGATAGCCCTGCTCGTGGTGGGCGTCGCCGCCTTCGCAGTGGCATGGCTCCCCCGGGTGCTGAGGTACCGGGTGATCTCCTTTCCGATAATCCTGGTGCTCCTCGGAGCGGCGATCTTCTGGCTGCCGACGGGATTCGAGACACTCGATCCGATCAGGTACGGGAAGGTTACCGAGCGGCTGGCGGAGTTCGGGGTCCTCGTGGCGCTGACCGGCGCCGGGCTGAAGATCGACCGGCCCATCGGGCTGAAGAGCTGGAAGACCACCTGGCTGCTCCTGGGCGTGACGATGCCGTTGACCATCGTAGCGGTGGCCGCCCTGGGCTGGTGGGCGCTGGGCTTTGCGCCGGCAACTGCGCTTTTGTTCGGCGCCGCGCTGGCTCCGACCGACCCCGTCCTGGCCTCCGACGTTCAGGTGGGAGCGCCGGGTTCGGGGGAAGCCGGCGAGGTTCGCTTCGCCCTCACCTCGGAAGCGGGGTTGAACGACGGCCTGGCCTTTCCCTTCACCAACGCGGCGATCGCCTTGGCGCTTGCGTCCGGTTCCGATTGGGTCGCCGACTGGCTGCTGATCGACGTCCTCTACAGGATCGTGGCCGGCGTGGCGATCGGGTACCTATCCGGCAAGCTCGTCGCCTACCTGGTCTTCAATGTGGGAGATCACGAAACCAAGCTGGCTCACAGCCGGGAGGGGCTGGTGGCGCTCGCGGTCACCCTGATCTCCTACGCGTTGACGGATCTGGCCCACGGCTACGGCTTTATCGCAGTGTTCGTTGCCGCCCTGGTGATCCGAGACTTCGAGCGGGACCACGAGTACCACAAGGAGCTGGACCGCTTCGCCGACCAGCTCGAGCGGTTTGCCAGCGCGGTGATCCTCCTGTTGTTCGGAGGCGCGATCGTGAACGGTCTGCTTGGTGCGATCTCGCTCCGCATGCTCCTCGTGGCGGCGGCGATAGTCCTGGTGGTGAGGCCGGTGACGGGCATGATCGGCATCGGAGCGCTGAAGATGGAGACCGTCGAAAAACCGGCGATAGCATTCCTGGGCATCAGGGGAATCGGGTCTTTCTACTACCTCGCTCACGGGCTGAACGAGGCGCCGTTTGAGGGCGCCCGGGAGTTATGGGCGGCGGTGTCGCTCGTGGTGCTCGCCTCGATCCTGGTCCACGGCGTCACGGCCAAACCCGCGATCGAAAAAGTCACCGAGGAGGCGGAGGAGAAGAGCTGACTGCTCCCTGCGCCTTATCGGGCCCTCATCGGAGGCGGTCCGGCTCGATCAGGGCGGAGAGCCGCTTGGGCGCCAGCAGGCGGTAGCTGATCTCGATGAGCTCCGCCAACTCCTGCCAGTCGTTCACGGCCGCCAGGCGGGCCCCGATCCAGCCTTTGCTTCCGACGTAGGGAGGAACAAAAAAACATTCCGGGTTGGAGTCGACCAGTGCCTGCTGGTCCCCCGGCTCGCCTTTGAGCCAGACCTCGGTCCCGGCGCCCTTCTCCATGGAGAAGATCTTGTTGCGCACCCGGTAGGTGGGGTCGCCCCAGGTCTCCACCTCCCGGGCTTCCGGCAGGGCGAGGCAGATGACACGGAGGCGTTCCCGGGCTTCGCCCAGCTTCACGGCCGGCTCCCGGCGGCCCCCGCCGCCATCCTCGATGAGTGGTTCACGCCGGAAAGGCTACCCGAGCCACCGAAGGAAGGGACGCCGGCACCTCCGGGCGCCGCTTGAACGGGCCTCGCCGTCTCCCACAGCGCCCGGTTGCGGGCAGGACCAGTGCGATTAAAGTGGTCTGAGGCGGACGCCGGCGAGGTGCCGCCGCCCCGGATTTTCGATATCGAGCTCTGGTTCGAAGAGATAGGTATGGACTACACAAAAACTCGGGAAACTTTCCCGGGTGAAAGGGGGCTGGAGCGATGGAAACCGAGGTTCTGGTAGGCACGAGGAAGGGCCTGTTCGTCCTGCGTGGGGACCGGGAGGGCCCGCTGGAGATCGCAACCCGCCACTTCGACGAGGTCCCCGTCGACTTCGCCGGTTTCGACCCCCGCACCGGCACCTACCTGGCGGGGGTAACCCACTGGCCGGACGAGTTCAAGGAGTTTGCGCCCGGAGGTATGACCGGACCCCGCATGTGGTTCACGGAAGACCTGGAGGGCGAGTGGCAGGAAGCGAAGGGGCCGGCGTTCCCGGAGGAGACGGGCGCCAAGATGGAGAAGATCTGGGCCATCCAGCCCGGCGAGGCCGAGGGCGAGGTGTGGGCCGGCGTTGCCCCGGCAGCCCTGTTCCGCAGCGGCGACGGGGGCCGGACATGGGAGCTCAACCAGGCCTTGTGGGACGACCCCACCCGCCCCAACTGGCAGGCGGGCGGCGGCGGGCTGTGCCTGCACTCCATCTGCCCTTACCCCGGCGATCCATCGAAGCTGACGATAGGGATATCGTCGGTGGGCGTCCTGCACACCGAGGACGGCGGGAAGAGCTGGGAACGGCGTATCAAAGGCCTGCCGCGCTACCCGGAGGAGGCTCCCGACGATCAGCAGGTCCAGTGCGTCCACAGCATCCATCGATCCCCGGTCGAGCCCGACACCCTGTACCTGCAGTTCCACAACGGGGTCTTCCGCTCGGACGATGCGGCGCGAAGCTGGCAGTCGATCGCCCAGGGGCTGCCGTCGGACTTCGGCCTACCGTCGGCCATCGATCCCAACAACCCCGACCGGGCCTTTGTCATTCCCCTGGTTTCCCAGATCGACCGGGTCACTGTGGACGGGAAGGTCCGGGTCTACGAGACCTCCGACCGCGGCGCCAGCTGGAAGGCTCTCGAGGAGGGCCTGCCCCAAAAGGGCGCCTACCTGACGACCCTGCGGCAGGCTTTCTGTACCGACGGAAAGGACCCGCTGGGCATGTTCTTCGGAGCGACCTCCGGAGACCTCTACGGCACCGCCGACGGCGGGCAAACCTGGTACGAGGCGGCACGCCACCTGCCGCCGGTTCACTCCGTGCGGATCGGGAGGATGGACGACCGGGGCTAGCGGGACTCGACAAAAGCGCCCCGGCGAGCGAGCTCCCAGGTCGAACAACTCAGTAAGTGAGGAGCTCCATCACCGATGGGCCATCCAATGTGCCGGGACGTGCCGTTCCGAGACGTGCCGTTCCGGGACGTGCCGTTCCGGGACGTGCCGTTCCGGTACGCCCGATCAGCCTCTCGACCGCCCGGGACACGTGCTGGCCCGGCTTTTCGACGGCCCTGTGGAAGAGCTCCGCGACCACCAGGGACACCGGAAGCGCGAGAGCAACCAGCGTGATCGCACCGACGCTCTGACCGAGCACCACCCCTGCCGAGACAATGATGGGCGCGTGCACCAGGTAAAGGCTGAAGGATCGAGTGCCGAGCCAGGAGAGGGCAGGGCGTTCCAGTACTTCACGCCATGGACCCTCGAGGGCCATGAAGATCGCCAGACACGCTCCCAGAATTGACAGGCAGGCCGCCAGGGGAAGCATGATCGCAAGCCGTTTGGGGTCTGTCGTCATAAGGTAAATCGTCCATCTGCTGTTCAACAGCAGCAGTGAACCAACACCCAAGATCCACCAAGATGAATTGCCATGGAGGTCGGAGCGAATCCGGTGTCCCCAAGCCCTTATCCGGTCGTACTCGGCGGCCATCAGAACTCCCAAGCCGAACACGGGCACGCAAAACTGAAGGGACTCGGGAGTGTGGGAGGAGAATGCTAACAGGCCCAGAAGCAGCGCCAACTTGAGCCAGTTGAGCTTGGGAAGAAACCGTACAAAAGCAATGTAGAGGGGAAGCGCCAGGGAGAAGATCACCTCCATGGTGAGGGACCAGAGCACGGGGTTATTGCCACCGGCGCCCGGAAGCAGAATGAGATCTCCCCGGATGGCTTCGGCGGTGAGGTTCGGCATCTGTAACTGAAGCCAGGCCGGATCTGCAGAGGTGAAGTTGCGCGGAAACAGGGCGACCCACATCAGAAAGAGGGCGCACGCTCCCCAAACCGGCAAATACAGCCTCAGCAAACGCTTGGGGTAGTAGCTGATCCAGCCGGCGGACCACCCCCGAACGAAGGGAAGGGTCAGCACGAATCCACTCAGAACGAAGAACAGCAGCACCGCCTCCCTCCCGGCCCAAAGTAAGTGGAGCGGGGAAAAGGCGGCCCACCAGGCCCAGCCGCCTTTCTCAATCAACGTGGGATCGATGTAGGCGGACAGCAGCACCGGCGCCACGAGGATGCAGTGGCAGAACACGACGATGAGAGCCGCCACCCCGCGTAGTCCGTCCAGGCTGCCCAACCGCCGGGGCCGGACGGGCTGCTCCACGAGGTGCGGTTCGGCAGTTGCGACCGGGCGCTGCAAGAGCGTCTGCGCCTGCGTCACCTCAGCACGTCGGCAATGTCGGCAGCCGGCCAGTCGAGCTCAATCACGTGGCCGCCGGAGATGGGATGCACTACTGCCCCCTTTATGCGAGGGGTCCCTACGATGTTGTCCTCGCTGCCCTGCCAGATGTGGTAGGGATACGAAACCGATGTGGGCAGCGGAGGCTGAATCCCTGAGCGAAGGATCACCTCACTGGTCCAGCGAGTGACCGGGACCAATCCCACGGCCGCGTGAACGGGGTACTTCTTGCCGTAGTTCATGATCACGGCGTTGCTCATCGACATGCCGACCAGCCGCGGCGGTTGACCGGCGTTCAATTGCAGGACGAGTGAGTGCAAAGCCTCTACCGATGCCGGGTTGCCCCAGGTGTTGAAACCTACGTCTGCGACCACCACGGCGAAGCCAGAGTCGACGAGTCCCGAGAACATCCTCTCCAGAGTGGGATAGTTCCTATCGGAAGCCTGAGCTCCCAGCCCGGGAACATAGAAGATAACGGGCCGTTCGCACCCCCAGGCGATCAGCCTCAACCCGGGAGCCTCGCGGCTTTCCGGAGCACAGGCCGGGGTCGCGTAAATCTGCGGATCTTCAAACGCATCGGCAGAGGAGCCGGCGAGCGAGAACCCAAGGTTGACCGCAGGCAACGCCAGCAGCAGGCCGGCAACCACCAGGCCGATTTGGGTTCTCAACGGACTCCAGTCCACACGTTGCAGTTGTTATCGGCACGTTCCTGCCGATTGTTAAGCCTGAATCAGCGCCTGGAGAAGTGCGCTCACTATATCGGCCACCGGCCATGCCAGATTGACTTCGTGTCCGCCGGGAAGAGTGTTGACGACTGCTCCCACGATGTGGACCGGGCCGACGATTCCATCCTGGGCCCCTTGCCACACGGTGTAGGGGTAACTGACAGCCTGGGGAAGCAACGGCTGATTCCCCGACCTGAGCAGGATCTCAAGCGTCCAGCTGGTCACGGGTATCAGGGCAGCGGCGGAGCGGATCGGGTACTTGACGCCGTAGTTCAGCAAAACGGTATTTCCCATGGACATCGCCAGTATCCTCGGCGGGGAGTTGGGACTGTACTGGTTGATCAGGTTGTGCAGGCCCTCTACCGCGGCCGGACTGCCCCAGCTGTTGGCTCCGACATCGGTGGCGATAACTGCGCTTCCGGAGTCGACGAGGCCCTGGAAGACGGCCTCCAAGTTCGGGGCGGATCGATCCGCCGCCGTCAATACAAAATCCGGCAGGTAGAAGACGACGGGGCGCCCGCATCCTACCGACATCAGCCTCATGCCGGCTGCATCTTTGGTTACCGGAACGCAATGCTCAGGGGTCTGCACGGCTGCCGCCACCGGGGCGGCCTTGGCCGGGGATGCCGTCTTCACGGCGGGGGTGACTGCAGCCTGGGAAGGAGCCGGCGCAGGCTCGACGGCAGTGGGAACTTGCGCCATGCTGGTGCCGCTGAAAGCGCTCGCGAACAGAAACATGGCTCCGAGCACCAGAACTAATACCACACCGATCAAAGGTGCCTTGACGAGTGTTCTGTTCAGTTGCCCCGCAGTTGGAGATTTACTCCTGGCAATCAATCGGTACATTGGTAATTACTTAACCAAATATGTGGAAAGTTAAGCCGATACTTTTGTTTTCTTCCTGCCGAGCGGCAAAGGGCGTCCGGCCAAGGGGGAAGGCCGGAAGAGGCTCCTAATGGGGTTGGATCAGGCTGCGGTGGTGTCCAGGCGGAGTACTCTCACATCGACCGGAGCGTCGCGGCCTTTGAGCTGGAGCTGGCGGCTCT
>JBBDRH010000418.1:0-16090 GCA_040905645.1 Actinomycetota bacterium | reverse complement strand
GGGTGCCTCACGCCGCCAAACGCCCCGAAGGTTGCCTGATGCGGCACTAGTGTAGTGTCTCAAAAATAGTCGCGCGTAAATGGGGTAAAATTCCCCATGTCCTCACGACCTCCTGCGCCGTTGGTTTTCTCGGATGATCAAAGGGAGTTACTGGCTTTGCTGTCCAAGTCACAGACCGAGCCGCACCGGCTCGTGCTACGGGCGCGGGTGCTTCTTTTGGCAGGCGATGGTGTTGGTAACAGCGAGATTGCGCAGCGAGTTGGGGTTTCGCGGTCCAGCGTGATCGCCTGGCGCCTAAGTTTCGAAGAAACCGGCGTTGAGAAGCTGGGCAAGGTGAAACCGGGGCGAGGGCGCAAGCCCACGATCACTGCGGAGCGGGTGGGGGCTATCGTGGCCGACACGTTAAGCATCACTCCTGAGGGGGCGACGCATTGGTCATGCCGGTCGATGGCCAGTCATGCCAAGGTGAGCCCGGCGACGGTCCAGCGCATATGGTCGGCACGGGGCCTGAGGCCCCACAAGGTTGAGACCTTCAAGCTGTCAAACGATAAGCACTTCGAACGCAAGTTGGTCGACATCGTGAGTTTGTACCGGAACCCGCCCGCCGAGGCGGTGGTGCTGTGTGTAGACGAGAAGAGCCAGATCCAGGCTCTCAACCGTACGCAGGCCAGCCTGCCGATGAAGAAGGGTCGGGCGGGGACCATGACCCACGACTACAAGCGCAACGGGACCACCACCCTGTTCGCGGCCCTTAACGTCGCCACCGGTGCGGTGTTGGGTAAGTGCTTGCCACGGCACCGCCACGACGAGTTCCTCCAGTTCCTACGCCTGATCGACGCTCAGGTGCCCAAGGATTTGGCGCTTCACCTGATCCTTGACAACTACGGCACGCACAGCCACGAGAACGTGCGGATCTGGCTGGCCAAGCACCCCCGGTTCCAACTTCACTTCATCCCGACATCCTCGTCATGGCTCAATCTCGCCGAGCGGTGGTTCCGGGAAATCACCGACAAAGCCATTCGCCGGGGCAGCTTTACCAGTGTCGCCGAGCTCATTGCAGCTATTGAGAGGTACCTGACTGCTCACAACAACAACCCCAAGCCCTTGGTGTGGACAGCTACCGCCAATTCAATCCTGGAGAAGGTCAAGCGAGGCCGGGTCACCCTGGCCGAATTGACGGCTGGTTGACCTAAAGTACGGCAGTCTGCTGGCCAGGCAAGACCTATGATCTCAAGATGGCAATTCCCGATAACACCCGCCAATCCCTGCGTCTTCGTCTTCGGGAAAGGGGCCACACCCGCTGGCCCGAGCTAACCGAGGTCCGCCTGAGATTTAGGGCGGACTTTGCTTACGTGGATGGCGTTCTTGCCGATGGCGATGTGGTTAACCTTTGCCGCCTTCGCTACCTGAGACGAGCCAACGAGTGGGGCTTTGCGATCTACCTCTACAGCCGGGAGAGCTACGAGGACTCCGTCCTGCCCACAGGCAGCTTCGCCGGCACACCTGAAGAGGCCCTCGACTGCGCCTGCGGGCTCTACCTCAACGACCCGTCGGCATGGACGCCCTGACTTCTGGGCTTCCAGCAACGTGTGTGCCTAAAACTGAGACGGTGCACTAGGTCCTGGTGATCGTCGCCCCCCAGGCAGGCATCCCGTCGGGGCTCAAGGTGACTGCCATGTTCGAAGGGTCGATCTTCTCGACCTCCCAGCCCTCGCCGAAGCTGGATCTGATCTCCTGCTGAGTGATCCTGCGCGGACCCATCACGCCGGGGGCAAGATCGCTGAAGCACAGCAGGTAATAGCGGGATCCGGGAAGCATCACGGCGTGGAGGCTCCGGACAAACATGTCGCGCGCCTCGTCGTCGAAGACGTGGAACAGCCCTGAATCGATGACTGTGTCGAATGTGGCGCCAAGCTCATCGAGCCTGAGGGCGTCCCCAACATCAAATCTCACCGAGACTCCACGCTTACGAGCTTTGGATCTGGCGATCTCGATCGCCTTGGGGGAGGAGTCGATCCCGGTCGCCTCCAGGCCGAGCTGAGCGGCGAGAATGGCGTGCTCTCCGGTGCCGCACCCCACATCCAGGACATGCCCGACAAACGCTCCCCTGTTGGCAAGCCCGAGGAGCGCCGGCTGAGGCCGCCCGATGTCCCATGGAGGGGTGCCCTCGAGGTACATCGAATCGAAGTCAGGCGGCCCGTTCAAATTCTGATTCCCCCGGCTACCTTCGCTTGGTTGGCTTTGGCTTGAGAGTCTGAACGTAGCGGTAGCTGCTCTCCAAATATGGCCCCAGCGCCTCGATGTCCTCCAAGAGCGCGTCCGGTACCGCGACAAACTCTTTCGCCGGAGGCCAGGAGGGGTCGCCGCGGAAAAGTTCGGTCTGGAAGCGCTCGAGGAAGGCCGCCCGCTCGCTTTCCGGCAGACGGACTCCGACCACTCCGTGCTTCGAGATCATCGTGTACATGTTCCCGTTTATCGCTGTGTAGCTGGACCCGAAGTTCGACTTCGCCTCGATACCCTCCACCGAGGCCAGCATCTGCTCGTACAGGCGCTGTTTTTCCGGGGGGACGCTGGCGTTCTTCTGGGTCACGGATTGGAGCTCGTTGCGCCTTGCGGAGCGGTCAACTCACTCAGGCTCCGGTGGCCGATTAATTCTGATCGCAGGGGCTGGAGCCCGTGCGCTGGCTGAACTGCGAGTCGTAGATGGGGATGCCGTTGACGTCGACAAGCTCACAGGCTCCGTCCGGGTTGATCTGCTCACGGACCGATCCGTCGTCCGGACTCGAATCCATCTCGGTGCCGAGATGACGCTGGCCTTGCGGAATTAAGGACCAGCTCGCAGAGCTGATTCCGGTGCCCAGCGCCAGGAGTGCTACCAGCACCACGCTGAGTAGTACGATCCGGACGCGGTTGATATGGATCAAATTCTCAAACACATTTCTTGAATACCCCGCCTCGTCCCTAAAGAAACACGAAACCCTCTGCCGCTGAACTTGAGTCCCAAGATGGATTGAGGACAATTCCTGTCCTAAAGCCGGGTTAGCCTTTGGACATGACCGAGTGGAGGGCCGCAAGTCAAAGGGGCCGGCCGGAGGGTTCTCGGCGAGCCATTCGACGTCACCGACGCCGGCCGCATGGGCGTCTTCTCCGACCCCTCCGGCGCCTCGTTCCGCGTTTGGCAGGCGAAAAAGCACAAGGGCGCCCAGATCGTAAATGCTCCGGGCTCATGGAACTGGAGCAACCTGGAGACCTCCGACCTGGAGCGTTCGAGCTCTTTCTACCGGTCGGTGTTCGGCTGGGAGTCCGACATCGTTGACTTCGGTCAGGGCGGCTACGCGATGTGCCGCCTTCCCGGGTACGGCGACTTCCTCGAACAATTCGATCCTGAGCTGCGTGAGCGGCAGGGCGACGCAGGCGCTCCGTCGGGATTCGAGGACGCCGTGGCCTTGATCGTGCCGCTTGGAAACGATGCAGGGGCCCGAGAGGCCTCTCCGCACTGGAGCGTCACCTTCTCGGTAGAGGACGCCGACGCGGTGGCCGCAAGAGCCGTCGAGCTCGGTGGAAAGATACTGGTTCCACCGGTCGATACCCCGCCGGTCCGAAGCGCCATTTTGAGCGATCCTCAGGGTGGCGTCTTCATCGTCAGCAAATACGATCCGCAGATGGAGACCGGCTTCTGAGGGTCGAGCGACCGGATCGGTGAAGCATCTTGCGCAGCGCCCTCCTAAAGGCAGTTCTGCTGCGCCTTGTCGGCCGAAGGTTCTCGACCGGCCACTCGCTCGTTGATCCACTCCAGGACATAGGAGGAGGAAGCTTCGACCACGCCGATGTGACCGATCCCGGGGTACACCCTTCGTTCGGTTTTCACCTCCAGGCTGCAGAGGCGCTGAAAGAGCAGGAGGGATATCTCGGGTGGGACCAGCCGGTCCTCCTCGCCATGGAGCAGCAGCACCGGTGAGGGGGTCCTCCGGCTGCCCGGTGTGTTCTGTTCGATCACCTCGAGCCATTGATCGACGGTCGCCGGAAAGGCCTTGAGGAACTCGTCCAACGAGATACCGCGGAACCTCCGCTCGATCTCTACCTGGCAGAGGCTCTCCAGTGCCTCCTGTTGCGAGATCGCGCTCGGCGACAAAATCGCATCGAGTGGAAGATTGGGATAGGCGGCGTGGAACCCCAGGGCCCCCATCACAACAAATCCTGCAACCCCGGTGAGGTTGCGTTCGGGCAGCAGCGCCAGCAGATCCAGCTCGGCCGCCGGCGCGGCAGCCACCACGCCCAGAACCTCCAGCTCCCCGGCATAGTCCGAAGCCAGCTCTCCGGCAAACAGCGCGGCGCCCCCTCCCTGGGACACTCCGAGGGCCACGAAGCGGCGGCCCGCCCCGGTTTCCGGAATCAGGGCGGCGGCCCGGACGCTGTCGATCACTCCCCGCCCCTCACTGAGGCCCACCAGCCAGGGATGAGGCCCGGGGGTCCCCAGACCCTCGTAATCCGTCGCAGCAATCACAACACCATTGGCCAGAAGCTGGGAAAAGATAGGCTGCCTCAGGAGATCATCGGGATGGCGTGAGGGAGCGCAGCGGTCTCCCAGCCCCACCGACCCGTGCGCCCACGCGACCACCGGCCTCGAGCCGGGCTCACCGGGCTGCTCGGGCGCAAACACCAACCCGGAGACCACCACAGCGCGGCCGTCCACGGCGGTGGAGTGGTAGAGCACCCGCCAGGCTTTGACGCCCGGGGGCGCCTCGAGGGACTCAAGCCGAACCAGGCGGCCGGGCTCACCTTCAGGAGCAGGGTCCGGAAAGCTGTAAAAGTCCTCACCCCGTCGCACCGGCGGAAGTTGCGGCGGTGCCGGGGCGGGATTAGCTGCGAACGAGGGGCGTGGCCGGGCGCTCCCTTCCTCGACCCCACGGTCGCATGCACCGGCAACCGATATCGACAGAACGATCGCAAGGGCCGCAATTTGTCTTGCCCTTCGCCCGCCCGGGTACCGGTTTAAAGCCACGTGCCCGCCGGTGGCGACCGGCGCCGGTCAGGAGCTGCCGACCCGAGCCTCAGATCTGGCCTTTCGAATTTCCAGCAGGATGGGAAGGACGGACAGGAGGACAATCAGCAGCAGTATCGGGGTGAGGTAGTTCTCCAACTCCGGAAAACGTTTGCCCAAACCGTAGCCGAGCAGTGTCGCACCGGCCGCCCAGATGGCGCCTCCTATCACGTTGAATGACACAAAGGTGCGGTAACGCATCTGAGCTACCCCGGCAAGCACAGGTGTGAATGTTCGAACTATCGGGACGAAGCGGGCCAGGATCAGCGCTTTGGGGCCGTGTCGGTCGAAAAAGGCGCGGGTTTTGATCACGTTCTCTTGCTTGAAGAGCCGGGAATCGGGCCTTTTGAACAGTGCCGGGCCCAGCCGCGCCCCGATCATGTAGCCCACCTGGTCGCCGGCCACGGCTCCCAAAAAACAGCAAAGTATGAGCAGCCAAAGGTTCGGCCTGCCGGCCAGAGCCACCACCAGGCCGGCAGAGAAAAGGAGGGAATCGCCGGGAAGAAAGCAGCCGATCAAAAGGCCGGATTCGGCAAAGACGATGGCGGTTACCACCAGAAGAAAGATCGGTGCGCCATGTTGAAGCAGTGGCTCGAGATCCGGATGGATCAGCCAACCTATGTCCATAGGTGGTTTCTTCGGGCCGCGAGCTTCTTCACCCGCCTGATTCTATCGGCGCAACCGCAAAGTTCATGCGGCCGGGTAGTCCGTCTGCGCGCGGAGGAGCGCCGCGGAGGACTACCGCTTGTGGAAGGACGAGCTCGGTCTTGAAGTCGGGCCTGCCACCTTCGGAGAAAACCTCACGACGTTCGGTTTGGACCTCAAAAACGCTCTGGTGGGAGAGCGGTGGCGGGCCGGAACCGCTCTCCTGGAGGTATCCGAGCCACGGATCCCGTGCTTCAAGCTCGGGATCCGGAAACGGAGACCACGCTCGTGCCGGCGAGCTGCTGGCCGCCCCGCAATTGCCGGCATCTTGGAGCGCGTGGGCCGAGCGAAGTTTGTCACGAAACCTTGCGCGGACCTAGGCGACCTACGGTATCGTAGGTTACCTAACCGTAGGCGTGCTCCACCCACCAGATCGAAAGGATTCCCCATGGCGCAAGAAGCCGCCGTTGTCCCTACGCCCACCCTCGAAAGGAAAGCCCTCACCGAGCGGCACTCGGGCAGGACCCTCAAGTTCGAGCGACGCATCGCTCTTCTGGTGACAATTCTGCCCTTCGTCGGGGCGGCGATCGGGATCCCACTTCTGTGGAACCATGGGGTCAAGGCGCTCGACCTGAGCTTGTTCTTCGTCTTCTACGTAATTACGGGTATGGGCGTCACGGTCGGATTTCACCGAATGCTTACCCACCGAAGCTTTGAGGCCGTAAAGTCGATCAAGGTGGCGCTCGCTATCGCCGGTTCGATGGCCTTGCAGGGTTCGGTCGTGTGTTGGGTGGCGGACCATCGCCGTCATCACGCCTACACCGACAAGCCCGGCGACCCGCACTCTCCCCACTTGGAGGAGGCCGAGGGCCTCAAGGGGGTTCTTCTCGGTCTCTGGCATGCTCACACCGGGTGGTTCTTCGATGCCGATAAGACCAACGTAAAAAAGTTCGCCCCCGACCTCATTGCCGACCGGGCCATCCGCAGGGTGAACAAGAGCTTCCCCGCGCTGGCCGTGGTCTCGATAATCCTTCCCGGACTGATCGGCCTCGCCGTCACCAGGACCTGGCAGGGGGGGTTGACCGCCTTGTTATGGGGAGGCCTGGCCAGGATCTTCTTCCTTCACCACGTCACCTGGAGCATCAACTCCATCTGCCACTTCTACGGAACGCGGCCGTTCAAGAGCAAGGACCTCAGCACCAACAACTGGGTGATGGCCCTCGTTTCCTTCGGTGAAGGCTGGCACAACTCCCACCACGCTTTTCCAACCTCCTTCAAGCACGGGCTCGGCCGTTTGCAGTTCGACCCGAGCGCCTGGTTCATCAAGGGCCTGAGCAGGCTGGGCCTGGCGTACAACCTGAAGTTTCCAACCCCGGATCAGCTGGCGGCCAAGCGCGCCTAGCGCGCCAACACCGGATTTGTTCGCGCGGCGCCAATTGCCACCATCGCCTATGAGAGGCTGATCCACCCAGAAGAATCGGTGGGGTACGTAGGTGGTCAAATAGGCGCCGGCAAAGCGCCGATGCCTCCCACACCGGCGCTCCCGTACATAAAGCCACGAGGTCATCCTATTCTCGTGGGTCGCCTCGTTCCCGCTCGAAACTTATGCCGGCGTCGGGGCCGGCAGCGCGCCGAGCTGCTCCAGAAGCGCGAGGCGGTCGAGGTGGAGGTGCGTCGAAACAATTACGCCGCCTCGGACCTCGTAGTCGTCCGAGAAATTGATGTCGATGCTTTTGCCGGTAGGGGGCATGTCTCCGGCGGGAGTGTGAAAAGTGCCCTGGTGCGTTCCGGTCATCCTTCCCCGGATGGCGACAACGGGACCTGCCTCGACCTCACTCGTGACCGTTAGCTTCAGATCGGGAAAAGCTTCCCAGAACACTGCGACGAAGGCGCCGATCTGATCCCGCCCTTGGAGGGTCCCGCCCGGGATCTCCTTTTCGGCCTCGGGGCTGAAGTAGCTGGTCATCTCCCGCGCATCCTGAGCGTTCAGCGCTGCGATCTTGCGGCGCATCACCTCTGTCGGCTCACCCATCTCCGCACTCCTTCTTTACGGGCCACTTGCACGGCGCAGTGGCTTCTGATGGAGCACGCTACCGCGCCGGAGTTGTAATTTGGTTGTCGTCAACCGACAACATTTGGGAGGCGCATGAGCATCGAGGTTCGGTTGCTGGGACGCTTTGCCGTCCTCAGGGATGGGGTGGAGCTCCCCGCCACCGCCTTCCGTCAGCGCTTGGTCCGCTCTTTGCTCCGGATCCTGCTGAGCCGGCGCGGGGAGTTCGTCTCACGAGACTTCCTTACCGAAGCGCTGTGGCCCCGAAAGGCTCCGGCCGATCCGGCGGCCAACCTCCGGGTGCTGATCACGCTGGCCCGTAAGGCTCTCGGCGACTCCCCCCTGCTGCAATCGAGCGCGGGCGGCTACGCCTTTAGCGCAGCCGAGGAGTGTGTGGTCGACGCCGAGATATTTCTCGCCCAGCTGCAGGCGGCTCAGGAATCGCTCACCCGCGGCAAGCAAGGTGAGGCCCTGGTGGCATTCCGCTGCGCCCTCGAGGCCTGGGGCGGAGAGCCTTTGGCGGAAGATGCCTTCGAGGACTGGGCCCAGGGTTATCGAAGCCGGCTTCTTCGCGGCCATCTGCATGCGCTGGAGGGTGCGGCAAGCTCTGCCCTGGCGATGCGCGAGCCCCTCGAAGCCGTTGCCTGGGCCGAACAGGCGGCCGCCCACGAACCGCTGAGGGAGCGCACGCACGCGCTCTTCATCGAGGCCCTCGCCAATTCAGGGGACACCGCCCGGGCGCTAACCGTCTACGAGGAGTTTCGCCGACGGCTCGCGGACGATCTCGGCCTGGACCCCGCCGCGGAAACGCAGGAGCTCCAGCTCCGAATTCTTCGGGGAGAGCTGGTTGGGAAACATGAACGGGAACCGCTACCCCTTCCCTCGGCGTTGTCCTTGGAATCGTCCAGAGCTTTCGTGGGCCGGGCTGCCGAGCGGGAGGCGGCTGAGGGGCTGATCGCCGGGCGTAACCGGGATCGTACGGCTGTGCTGTGGATCCTCGGCGAGCCCGGGATTGGCAAGACCCGGCTCGCGTCCGAGGTCGCCCGCCGGGTCCACTCGGCCGGGGGCGTCGCCCTCTTTGGACGGTGCACCGAGGAGCTCGACGTGCCGTACCAGCCGTTCCTGGAAGCGCTGCAGTGGTACGTGACCCGCGTCCCCCACCGGGAGCTGGCCTATCGACTCGGGAGTTCCGCCGCCGAGCTCATGAGGCTTGTGCCCGAGATCGGCGCCCGCGTGCCAGGGCTCGAAGCGCTCCGATCGATGAGTCCCGAAATCGAACAGCACCGGCTGTTCGAGGCTGTGCGCACCTGGCTGGCGGCAGCCGGCGGCGGCCGGCCCCTCGTCATGGTGCTCGACGACCTCCAATGGGCGAACCGATCGACGCTCGCCCTTCTCGGCCACGTCGCTCGCAGTGCCGAACCTTCGGCGGTCTTGTTGATCGGTACCGCTCGCAATACGTCGCCGGACGAAAACGAAAGCCTGGCCGCCCTGGTCGAGGAGCTCGGCCGCAGCGGAGCTCCGACGCGCCGGCTGGAGCTCAGCGGTCTGAGCGTGGAGGAGGTGGGCGAGCTGGTCGCGGCGGTCGCCGGGCGCAGCCTCGACGACCGGTTGCAGAGGGTGGCCAAGGATCTGCACGGCGAGACGGCTGGGAATCCCCTGTTTGTCGACTCGCTCCTGCAGGGCCTCTCCACCCAACCCCCCGGACACTCGCGCCGCGGCTCTCTGTCGGAGACCGTGGCGCAGCGAGTGGCCCGGCTTCCCGAGGAGGTCGCCTCATTTCTACGCACAGCTTCGGTCGCGGGTCTCGACTTCGACCTGCGAGTGGTCGCGCAGGCCGCCAGGCGCGACGAGCCGGCGGCAATCGAGGCGTTCGAAAAAGGGACCGAGGCGGGACTGCTCGAAGAAGATGGGGCAAATCGGTTCCGCTTTCGCCATGGGCTGGTGCGCTCTGCGCTGCGCGAGCAGTTGAGCCAGGCGCGGCGGGTACGGGTGCACCTTCGTCTGGGCGTAGCGCTCGAATCCGTGCACCGCGATCAACTCGACAACCATGCCAACGCCCTCGCTTACCATTTTTTCGAAGCCGTGCCCGCCGGCGGGGCGGCGAAAGCGTACCGCTACACCCTCATAGCCGCCGACCGGGCCACCCGCCTGCTGTCACACGGTCAGGCGGTCGCTGCCTACACGCAGGCCCTCGAGCTACTCGACAGGGTGGGCGGAGAGAGTCCGCTGGCCCGCTACGACCTTCTGATCGCCCGGAGCGAGGCGCAGCGGAGATCGGGTGACGTCATCGGCGCGCTGAGCACGCTGCATGCTGCCACCAAAGAAGCGGATTCGCTGGGAGAGTTTGAGCAGCTCGCCCGGGCCGCGGTCTCGTTCGAGGAGACAACGTTCTGGCTGGGCGCTAACGAGGCAGATGCCCTGGAGCTGATGAAGCGGGCCGAGCAGGCGTTGCCCGCAGAGGATTCGCCGCTTAGCGCGCTGACTCTGGCCGCGCTCTGCAGGGCCCTCGTGAACAGCGGCCGGGCGGAGGGGGTTGAGCAGGGTCATAAGGCCCTGGCTATGGCCGAGCGACTGGGGGACCCGGTCACCAACTTTCAGGTCAATTTCCGGACTACCAAATCGACCTTGAGCGTCGAGCAGGCGAAGGACGGCGCCGCCCGCTGGAAGGAGTTGTCCGGAAAGGCCCGAGAGCTCGGCGACACCGACGCCTACCTGCTGGCTTTGGCTCAGACCACTTGGGCCACGGCCATGCTCGGTGACCTGGTCACCGCAGACGAGCTTTTCGCCGAATACTCCCGTCCGGTAGTCCAACTTCGGCAACCGAAGTGGGAGTGCTGGCTTGATGTCTACGAGGCGCTCCGCTCGATGATTGCTGGAGACATTGAGGCTGCGGAGAGGTCTCTTCTGCGCGCGCAGCAGGTCGGCGAGCGCTTCGGCTGGGGCCGGGAGGGGCTTTATGGGGTGGCGATGTTCTTGATCCGGAAAGAGCAGGGGCGCCTCGGCGATCTTGCGCCCGTGGTGCAAGCGGCGGTCCGCGTGAATCCTGCCGAGGCCTTCTGGCGTCCCGGACTGGCTGTGCTTCTCGCCGAGATGGGCAAGCTGGACGACGCCCGCCTGGAATACGAGGCGGTCCTCGCCGAGGGATCCGCCGGCCTTTCTGCCGGAGGAGCCTGGGAGCTGAACCTCGGCCTCCTCACCGAAGCGTGCGCGGCGCTGGGCGATACCGCCCGGGCCCCGTGGTTCCTGGAGCAGCTCCTCCCCTGCCGGGGGCGGCTTCTGGTCTTCCTCTTGAGCGCGGTATGTCTCGGACCGGCGGACCGGCTCCTTGGAATGATGGCATCTATGGCCGGGCGGGCGGACGAAGCTGAGCGGTGGCACCGCTCGGGCATCGAGATGGCTCGCCGAATCGACTCACCGCTAGGATTGCCCACTGCCTGCATGACTACGCCCTCCACCTCCAACCCTCCGACAGACCCGGTGCCAGGCGCATGCTGGCCGAGGCAGCTGCCCTGTGCCAGGAACACGGTCTCGACGGCCTGGGCCAAAAGGTCCAGCGCCTCAGAGCTGAAGACTGACGGCGAGCGGGCGGCTCTCCTCCTATACTCGCGGGTGCCGGACTTGTCAGGAGTTAGGGGGAACGATGCTCTATCTGATCGAGCGGAACTTCGCGGAACAGCTCGCGCTGACCGCGGACGAGATGATCCAGGGAGGCGGCCCGATCATCGCCGAAGAGGGCAACAACTGGCTTTTCTCCTTCTTGAGCGCCGACAAAAAGAAGATGTACTGCCTCTACGACTCACCCAACCCCGGCACCATAATCGCCGCAGCCAAACGCCTGGGCTTGCCCGCCGACGTGATCGTCGCGGTCGACGAAATTCGGCCCTGAACGGCATGTGCACGTTCAACAACGATCGGGAATTTAAGGTCTGCGATATTGCGCTCGGCCCCGTAAAGGCCGCGCTGGGAGCCGGCCTGGGCGGCGAGGCCGTCCGATACACCCATCTCGAGGGTGAGGGCACGCTGGTCGAGGTTGTGGGGCATGCGGTCGATGTTCAGCTCTTCGAGCAGCTGGTGAGAGAGGGGATGGCGGAAGCCGAGCGGGCGGGCCACTAGGCCCACGTGCGGACTTGTGAAAGCCGGCAGATGGTTCGTTTTCCTCTGGGCCCTGGCTGCCTGTCTCTTACCCGCCTGTGGGGGTTCGGACGGGCCCGCCACCGGTGCGAGTCCATCCGAGGGGGAATTTCCGGAGCGCATCGTTTCGCTGTCTCCGACCGCAACCGAGATCCTGTTCGCCATCGGGGCCGGTCCTCAGGTGGTCGCTGTAGATGATGCTTCTAGCTACCCCACCAACGCCCCCACGACCAAACTGTCCGGCTACGATCCCAACACCGAGGCCCTCGCTACCTACCGGCCGGACCTCGTCGTCTACTCAAACGAGCCCGGCAACCTGGGACCATCGCTCGATGCCATAAAGGTCCATAGGATCTTGCAGCCGGCCGCCGAGAGTCTTAACGACACCTACGCCCAGATTCTCGAGCTGGGGGCCGCCACCGGTCACCGGAGCGAGGCTCGGAAAATCGTTGACGAGATGAAGGCCGAGATCGAAGGCATTGTGCAGTCACTCCCCCGCCTCAGCAGGCCCCCGACTTACTATCACGAGCTGGACGAGAACTATTTCACCGCGACATCGAATACCTTCATCGGGGGTGTCTACGCACTGCTCGGACTGAAGAACATCGCCGATACGGCCGATCAACAGGGAAGCGGTTATCCCCAGCTCTCGGGCGAGTACATCATCCAGGCGAACCCCGACCTTATCTTTCTCGCAGACGCCCGCTGCTGCGGCCAGTCCGCAACGACGGTGGCGGCTCGTCCGGGCTGGGACAAGATTGCGGCCGTGCAAAATGGCGGTGTGATCGAGCTCGACGACGACATCGCTTCCCGCTGGGGCCCCCGAATTGTGGAATTTCTTCGCTCGGCCGCCCGGGCTCTGAAGTCTTTCGAGTCCGCTCAGCAGTGATATCGCTCAAGCAAGCTTCGCGACCCAAAGCGGCTGGGCCCCTCATCGAACCCACAGTCCTGCCGGCCAGGGTCTTGATCCTGGCCCTCGCCTGCTTGGTGGGGGCATTTATCGCCGGACTATTGATCGGACCGGTTCATCTCCCCTCCGGAAGGGTGGTCCGGGACGTGATGGCACGTCTGCCGTTTGTCGACGGCACCTCCGACCTTTCTGCGCGCGATTCCGCGATCCTCTGGCAGCTGCGGATGCCCCGGGTCGTCCTCGCCGCTCTGGTGGGAGCGATGCTGTCGGTCGCGGGGGCGGCATACCAGGGGGTATTTCGGAATCCGCTCGCCGACCCGTACCTGTTGGGGGCTGCATCGGGGGCGGCGCTGGGGGCAACCCTGGCGATCGCCGGCGGCCAGGGCTCCTCGGGGCCGATCGTACCGATCGCCGCCTTCGCCGGAGCGCTCCTGGGAGTTGGGTTGGCGTATGTGCTGGGCCGATCCACCGGATCGACCTCCAACACCGGGACGCTGATCCTGGCCGGGGTTGCGGTGGCATCCTTCCTCACCGCAATCCAGACTTTCATTCAGCAGCGGGATCAGGAGACGTTCCGGGGAGTATTTCGCTGGATCCTGGGCGGGCTGGCGACGTCGGGGTGGCGGGAGGTGCTGTTGATACTCCCCTACGTCGCGATTAGCGCAGCCGCGCTGCTGCTCCATCGCCGGCTGCTCGATGTCGTGAGTGTGGGAGATGAGGAGAGCCAGAGCCTGGGAATCAGGGCCCCCCGGGTCCGCCTGTGGGTGGTGGCTGCGGCCTCCCTCGGCACCGCCGCGGCAGTCGCCGTGGGCGGGCTGATCGGTTTTGTAGGCATCATCGTTCCCCACACGGTCCGCCTGATCGCGGGTCCAAGCTACCGGTTGGTGCTGCCGTTGAGCCTAGTCTTGGGAGCCGCATTCCTGGTCCTGGCCGATCTGCTCGCACGGAGCGTGATCGCCCCGGCCGAGCTGCCGATTGGGGTCGTCACGGCTTTCTTCGGGGCCCCCTTCTTCGCACTGGTTCTTCGCAGGGCGGCGCGAGCAGGGTGATCAGCCTCCGCGGACTGTCGGTGGAGCTTCAGGGTCGAAAGATCCTGGACGGGATCGACCTGGTGGTCGATGCCGGGTCGTGGACGTCGGTGATCGGCCCCAACGGATCGGGCAAGACCACGCTGCTTAGGGCGGTGGCGGGAGTGGTCCCGTTTTCGGGAGAGGTGCTGATCTCGGGGGCACCGCCGGGGGCGATGAGCCGCAAGCGGCTGGCGAAGATGGTGGCCTACGTTCCCCAGATCCCCGTATTTCCGACCGCGATGAAGGTGAAGGACTACGTCCTGCTCGGCAGGACCCCCTACATCCCTTACCTGGGCACCGAGAGCCGGGGAGATCTGATGTTCGTGGCCGGAGTGCTCGAGCAGGTGGAGCTCGATCAACTCGCTCAGCGCAGCCTAGACTCGCTTTCAGGGGGAGAGTTGCAGCGGGCGATTCTGGCTCGCGCGCTGGCGCAGGAAGCCGAGATCCTGCTCTTGGACGAGCCGACCACCGGAATGGACATCGGCCATCAGCAGCAAGCTCTGGAGCTCGTCGACTCCCTCAGAACCGAACGGAGCCTGACCGTCCTTTCCGCGATTCACGACCTCACGCTCGCCGGGCAATTCTCCGAGCGGCTCCTCCTGATTGATTCCGGCCGCACGTGCGCCCTCGGCCCTCCCCGGGCGGTCCTCACCGAGGAGATCGTCCTGGAACACTACGGCGCACCGGTCAAGATCGTTGACGACCCGGCGGGGGGGATCGCAGTGGTTCCGCTGCGCACAAGCGCCCCGCGCCGAGAGGGGGTTGGGACGTCCGGCCTCCGAACGGCATTAGACTCTTGATGAACGGCCATTCAATATAGGAGATGAATGTCCCGGCCATTTTTCCTTGCCCTGCCGTCCAGGAGCGCCAAGCCCAGAACTGCAGGCCTCACCCATGTGCTGGACAAAGGCATGCCGTTGGGCGAGCTGGAGGGATTCATCGAATCTGCCGGAGACTTCGTCGACCTCTGGAAGTTCGGGTGGGGAACCGGCTATATCGACCCCAAGATCGAGAAGAAGGTGGCTGCGTTGTCGGGTAACGGCATCCGTGCGTGCCTGGGCGGAACCCTGCTGGAGGTGGCGTGGTCGCAAGGCAAGGAGGACGAGTACCTTTCCTGGGCGGCCGACCTGGGCTTGCCCTGCGTCGAGGTGTCCAACGGCGCCCTGGACCTCCCGTTGCCCGAAAAGCGCCGGCTCATCGCCAAGGCCGCCGAGAGATTTCTGGTGCTGGCGGAGGTCGGGTCCAAGGACCCCTCCGTGGTGGTGTCACCCTCCGACTGGGCTCAGGAGGCGGCCGGTGACCTGAGCGCCGGGGCCTCCTGGGTCCTGGGCGAGGGGCGGGAGAGCGGCACGGTCGGGCTGTACAACCGGGAGGGCGAGGTGCGGGAGCAGGTAGTCGAGTCGATGCGCTCTGCTGTGGGCGTTGACTCCATCGTTTTCGAGGCCCCCCGGCGCCCCCAGCAGGCTTGGTTCATCAGGCGTTTCGGGCCGGACGTGAACCTCGGCAACGTCGCTCCGGCAGAGGTGCTGGGGCTGGAAACCCTGCGCCTCGGGCTGAGGGCGGACACCATCGGCGCGGTGGGCGCCGAAAAAACCGGCGCGGCAGCGTCTCCCCGATGACGAACTTCACCCCGGGGCGATACCGCGGCGTCGCCATCGAAAACCTGGAGATTCCGCTCGAGGGGGATCACCTCGTTGCGCACTTCGCCGGCCGGGAATCGTACCGGACCACCGAGTTCATCGTCGCCCGCGGGGGGGATGAGACCGCCCTGTTGCGAGTGACGAAGGAGCCGGGCACGGAGCTGTTCCTGAAAATCAGGGAGGTCGAGATGCTCGCAGGTCCGGATGAGTGTGCCTATGTGCACGCTCCCGAGGTGGATACCGGTGTCCCCACCGACATGGCGCGGGCGGCCCTCGAGCTCGCTCCAACCAAGAGGTGCGCGGTCGTCCAGGGTCTTTACGAGCATGTCAACTTCATTCTGGATCCCTCGCCGGTTCCGGTACGAGTGGTCGATGTTGCTCCGCCGTGGCCCCCGAAGCTGGTGGATCAGGCGCGTCGCGTTCTGCAGACGGCCGAGAACCTCGCCCCGGTGGAGCTACTGCCCGATGTCACCGATCTAGTCGCCCTGGCGGCGCAAAAACCGTCCGGGCACTACCTCTACCCATGCCGGGGCTCGGGCGCGGCCCCCGATGGCGCCGAGGTCTCCTACCTGGACCAGCGGCCTGAAGAGCAGGACTGGACCC
>JBBDRH010000417.1:0-2643 GCA_040905645.1 Actinomycetota bacterium | reverse complement strand
TCGTCGACGACCCCAGCGTCCGAGGCGTGGTTCTCAACACCCGCGATGTCACCGAGCGCAAGGCCCTTGAAGCACGAGCCCACATCGCCTTGGAGCAGGCGGAGGAGGCCTCGCGGCTGAAGTCGCAGTTCCTGGCAACCATGAGCCACGAGATTCGCACACCCATGAACGGTGTCCTCGGGATGGCCCATCTGCTGGAGAGGACCAAGCTGACCGCGAACCAGCGCGGTTACCTCCAGGCCCTGCAGGAGTCGGGTACGAACCTGCTCGAGATAATCAACGACATCCTGGACTTTTCCAAGGTCGAGGCGGGCAAGGTCGAGTTGGAGAGCATCCCGTTCGACCTGGTGGGAGTCGTGCAGGGCACCGTTGAGGTAGTCGCTTCCTCCGCCGAATCCAAAGGCCTGCTCCTCGAGCTCGAGATCAATCCCGACGTGCCCTCCTGGGTCATGGGCGACCCGGTCCGAGTACGTCAGGTACTCACAAACCTCCTGGGCAACGCCGTGAAGTTCACCGACTCAGGCCGGATCGACCTCAACGTCACCGCGGCAGGCCCCAACCAGCTGCGGTTCGAGGTCCGGGACACCGGGATCGGCATCGACCCTGCTGCGCACCGCAACCTGTTGGACCCGTTCACCCAGGCCGACACATCCACCACACGCCGTTTTGGTGGCACGGGACTGGGCCTTGCGATCTCCTCGCAGCTGGTTGAGCTCATGGGTGGCACGCTAGCCTTTGAGAGCAAACCCGGCATCGGGAGCGTCTTCCACTTCGAGGTGCCGTTGCCGGCCGCCGGTGCCCCCGCCATAGTACAGGTGGCGGAGTCGGCCGAGGAGGCGCCGGCGGCCAGCCTGCCGGAGGAAGTGGGCCGGGCTCTGCTGGTGGAAGACTCCTACGTGAACCAGCTCGTAGCAGCCGGAATGCTCAAGAGCTTGGGGTACCACGTCGACCTGGCTCCCAATGGAGCGGAGGCTCTCGAAAAAGTACAGCACAATTCTTACGACGTCATTCTTATGGACTGCCTCATGCCGGTGATGGACGGATACGAAGCGACGGCTCGGATCCGAGCGCTCGAGGGACCCGTCAACGCCACGCCGATCATTGCCCTGACCGCCTCGGCAATGGCCGGTGACCGCGACAAATGCCTTACGGCCGGCATGGACGACTACCTGTCAAAGCCCATGGATCCTTCCCAGCTCCGCGAGGTCCTCTCTGCAGCCAGACGGCGCAAGACCAACCCGTGGCAGAACGGCCACAAAGCGAGAACAAGCCCGGGCGAAAACCCGGCCAGGATCCGAACCCACGTCGACGAGGCCACGCTGGAGGGTCTGCGCAAGCTGGGCGCCTCCGGAGACGGGACCCTGCTCAAGAGAGTGATCGAGGCGTTCTTGAGCGATGCCCCGAGCCGCATCAATGAGATGATCGACGCCCTGCGCTCCAACAATGCTTCCGGCCTCGTTAACGCGGCCCACGCGCTCAAAGGAAGCTGCCGCAACATCGGAGCTCAGCATTTGGCCGTTCTGACCGAGAGGGTCGAGCTGATGGGCCGCTCGGGTAAGCTCGATTCGGCTCAGGGTACGATTGCGCTGATCCACACCGAGTTCGAAGAGGTTAGGACCGCGCTGGCGGGGGAGATTGCCTTGGCATCATGAAGGTTCTGATCGTCGATGACGATCCGGTGTCGAGACTGATAGTCGAGGCAGCATTGGACAGCCTTGGTCATGACTGCATCAGTGCGGAAGGCGGCGAGGTCGGGTGGAGGCTATTCCTCCAGGAGCAGCCCGACGTCGTGATCAGCGACTGGATGATGCCCGACCTGAACGGGCTGGAGCTGTGCAGACGGATACGAGCCAACGAAGGAGCCCGCTACTCCAGCTTCATAGTGGTCACCTCACTCGACGACAGGCAAAGCGTCCGGGAAGGGATGATGGCGGGAGCCGACGACTACCTCACGAAGCCGTTGAACATCGACGAGCTTGAGCTCCGGCTGATAGCAACCGCACGGCTGAACGCGCTTCACACCCATCTGGCCGACCAGCAGGACAGGCTGGAGGCTCTGAACGAGGAGCTCAAGCTGACGGCCAGGATCGATGCGTTGACCGGCCTGGGCAATCGCCTGCGACTGAGAGAGGACCTCACCAGCCTCATCTCACGCATGGACAGGTACGGCACCACCTGCTGTGTGGGCGTCCTCGACCTCGATAGCTTCAAGAAATACAACGACCTCTACGGCCACCTGGAGGGAGACCGAGCCCTCAAAGCGGTTGCCAAGGAGATAGCCCGGCAGATCCGGGGCGGCGACTCGGCCTACCGATTTGGAGGCGAGGAGTTCGTCTGCGTTTTCCCCGAGTTGTCTCTGGAAGCTGCGAAGGGAGTGATGGAGCGCATCCGGAAGGGGGTTGAGACCCTCGCCATATCCCACTCGGCCAACCCTCCGTTGAATCTGGTGACCATCAGCGCGGGCGTCTCAAGAGGCACAATAGCCGATCTCTCCAAGCCGGAGAGGATCCTCGAGAGCGCCGACCAGGCGCTCTATCGAGCGAAGGCCAGCGGGCGCAACAGGGTGGAGGTCGCCTAGTGTGGTGGCCGGACTAGGTTCTCTAAGTCATGTCAAGCTTTTCTGGCAACTTCCAGCGCCATCTC
>JBBDRH010000416.1:0-2686 GCA_040905645.1 Actinomycetota bacterium | reverse complement strand
ATGCCGCCCGCGAGGACGACAAACCTTACGGTCAGGTCACCTACGAGGAAGTTATAGATGAGCATGATCACATCTGTTATAGCGCAGGTCGAAACGATGAACAGCGTCAGGTAGATGAGGACCTTCCTGATCAGCGATCGATCGCTGCTCTCCGTGGGGGCGATGTTGCGCCGGAGGTAGCTCGCCAGATACAGAAACGCAGGGAAGGCCACAACCACCATCGCGATGCCGGTCCGAGCGGCCCCTCCGCCTCCGGAGTTATCCAGGCGATCGGGAAACCAGATGTCTCCCAGCCCCCAGGTGAGGATGATCAGGCCGATCGCGGAGAGGTAAAGAGTGAGGAACGTGAGGAAGTAGAAAAAGACGTTGCGCGCACCGCTTTCCGGCACCTGAAAAATCTCCCCGTTGAGGACTTCCTAAATTCTACTGCCCGCTAAACCACAGCGCGTGCCCTAACAGGCACGCGCTGTGGTCAATCCGATAAGAGGGAACTTAGCCCTTCTCCACTCCCACCCCCACGAGGGAGCCGTACTCGGTCCAGGAACCGTCGTAGTTCTTCACATCCGGGTAGCCCAGAAGCTCCCTTAGCACGAACCAGCTGTGCGACGAGCGCTCGCCGATCCGGCAGTAGGCGATGATCGGCGCCTCGCCGGTGATGCCCTCGTCCGAGTAGAGCTTGGTAAGCTCGTCTGCAGACTTGAAGGTCCCGTCCTCAAGTGCCGCCTTGGCCCACGTGATGTTCGAAGCGCCGGGGATGTGCCCCGGAACCTGCGCCTGCTCCTGGGGGAGGTGCGGTGGCGCCAGCAGCTCGCCACGGTACTCCTCCGGCGAACGGACATCGACAAACTTCCCGCCGGCGCCTGCGGCTGCGATGACCTCCTCCCTGAACGCTCGCAGCTCGGGCCGTTCGGGCGACAGCTTCGCCGGGTTGGTGGCGGGCTCGGGCGTGACCGCCTCGCTGCTCAGCTCCCGGCCGTCCAGCTCCCACTTCTTACGCCCTCCGTTCAGCAGCTTGACGTTGTCGAACCCGCGGTACTTCAAGAGCCAGTAGGCGTAGGCTGCGAACCAGTTGTTGTTGCCGGCGTACAAGACGGCGGTGTCACCCTCGTTGATGCCTGAACGGTTCAACAGATCCTGAAGGCCCTTCTGATCGACGAACTCCCGGCGAAGGGGCTCGTGGAGGTCCTTGGCCCAGTCCCACGAGATCGCTCCCGGGATGTGTCCCTTGTGGTACAGGGTCGTGTCCTCATCTATCTCCACGACCTTCAGGCCCGGCTCACCCAGGCGTCCCTGCAGCTCTTGCGTCTCCACCAGGACGTCCTTAACGTATTCCGCCACTCAACTCCTCCTTATTTCGACTCTGAACCAACCGTTGGGTGTCTGCGAATAACCTCTCTGCAAACACGATCCCCCCTTGCCACCGAGGCCTCGGTCTCCACATCACTCGGATGGCCGAGGGCTGCCATCGCCCCTTCCTTGAGCGCAGGATCGATCAGGGCCACAAAATCCGAGTGCTCCAGGGCGATGTCCCGGAACGGGCAGTCGGGCGTTTCGATCTCCGCGTAGTCATGCTCCAACCGGACTACATCGGTAAGGGGCGCAAACCTGCGAAGCTCCCCTACCAGAGCGCCGACCGCCGCCGCAAAGTCCAGGCCTCCCGCACGGTAGCCGAGCATCATCTTGCGGCCCTCGTCCCGGGCTACCTGCTCGGCAAGGGCGTAAGCGTCCTTGTGGTCCAGGCGCTCCACCAGCCTTACGAAAATCTGTGCGATCAACCGGTATGGATTCGGCGGCACCGGGGGCTCCTCGAGCACTGCCGGAATTAGCTCCGGAACGAGCACCTGCGGTACCTCCCCACCGGTGGGCGGCGAGACCTCCCAATCCTCGAGGGCGCCCATCTCCCCTTCCCAGGTGAAGTAGACCTTCGAGGGCCTGCCCTTGCCCTTCCGCCGGATCCCGGTAGCCAGGAACCCCGCCTCCACCAGCAGGTCGAGGTGGGCTCGGGCTACATTGGCGTGCAGTGAAAACTCGTCGGCCACCTCCTTGGCGGTCAACGAGCCGGCCCTCAGAAGGTGCGCCAGGATGGCTGATCGTGTGGGTAACGCTAGAGCCTTGGCGGCCTTTACCGATTGATCGTCACCGACGGGCATGCGCCCACTCTACCGCACTTCACACTTTTTGCACCGGGTAAAGTGCAAATGTTCCACGGTCACTCTCCAACGCAAAAAGCCGCCGCCCGGATCGAGGCGGCAGGGCTGCCGGGGTGCTAGTCCGGCGCCTTGTCCAGTCCCCGCTGGATGGCATAGCGCATGAGCTCGTAGCGCTTGTGAAGCTGAAGCTTGGCAAGAATGTTCTGGACATGGTTCTGGACGGTTTTGATCGATAGGAACAGCTTCTCCGCGATCTCCCGGTAGGTGTAGCCCTTGGCCACGAGTACCAGGACCTCGTTCTCCCGAGGCGTGAGCCCCGGCTCGGCGGGATCCCGGGAGGCCAATCGCCGGAACTCCTGCAGTACCATCCCTGCCAGCGAGGGGCTGAACACCGACTCCCCCGCACAGACCCGATGGATGGCAGCAACAACCTCGCTGGTCTTCGTGCTCTTCAGCAGGTACCCGCAGGCTCCGGCTTTCACCGCTTCCATGACGTCGGCCTCGATCATGTGGACCTCAATGCCCGTAACCTGCTG
>JBBDRH010000415.1:0-2690 GCA_040905645.1 Actinomycetota bacterium | reverse complement strand
GAGCGCGAAGACGGCGGTCTGGATACCGGCAGGGAATGGGGGCTGCAGAGGAGCGCCGAGAACGGTGTGGCGCTCCGGAACGTCAAACGCTGGCCGGTCGCGGCCGGGGAGCGCGTCGCCGGGCGTGATCATCGTGATCTTGTGCGAGTTGAAGGAGCAGAAGATGATCCCCAGCTCCTCCAGCGCCTTCTGGAGGGTCGTCGCCACGGAGACGCTGTCGAAGACGGCGTCCACGGTCGATTTCGTCCATGCTCTCGGGGCGTGTCAATGGCCATGCGAAGGTCCCCATTTGTACTCCGAGTCGGTGTATAGTATACACAGTAGATAGTTTCTTTATCAACCCCTTGCACCATAACTGTTTGGCTGGAAGGTACAGACCATGAAAACAGTTGTTGAGCCGCCCGGCGCCTGTCCGACATGCCGAAGGAGTCCCTTCTCCTTAAGACCAGCGGCGTTTGGGGCGATAGGCTCTATTGCCTTTGCGGCTACTCCGGCGATCTGCCAGATGGCTGGAGACGGTCAGTAGACAAGGTGAGGCGCCAACTGTCTTACGGGGTTTCGCGTTGGCGTCAAATCAAAGCGGCGGGAGGAGGTGATATACCCTGACTTACGTCATTACGGAGCCCTGCATCGACGTCCTCGACAAGTCCTGTGTCGAGGTCTGCCCGGTGGACTGTATCCACTTCGAGGAAGGCTTCGACCGCAAGCTGTACATCGACCCTGACCAGTGCATCGACTGCGGCGCCTGCGAGCCGGTCTGCCCGGTCACGGCCATTTTCACCGAGGACGATGTGCCAGACGACATGAAGGAGTACATCGAGCTGGACGCCCAGTGGTACAAGGATCCGGAGCCGGTGCGGGCCCGCATCAACGAGCTGAAGCCGGTTTAGACATCTATCGCCCTGGTGTTCACCGAGGCGCAGCCGGTGAGCTGAAGAAGGGGAGTTTCACATGGCTCAATACCCAGACTCCGCCGTCCTAGTGGAGACCGAATGGCTCGCTTCCAACGCCAGCGACCCTGGTATGCGGCTAGTGGAGGTGGACGAGGACACAGCCGCTTACGAGGTCGCCCACATCCCCGGAGCCATCGCCTGGCACTGGCAGAAGGACCTGCACGACCCACTGCGCCGAGACTTCATTGACTCCAACGGCTTGCAGGAGCTACTGGCCCGCTCGGGCGTCGGCGGTGAAACCACCGTCATCCTCTACGGCGGCAACAACAACTGGTTCGCTGCATACGCCTACTGGTACCTCAAGTACCAGGGCTTCGACAACGTCAAGCTCCTTAACGGCGGACGCAAGAAGTGGGAGCAGGAGAACTGGCCGATGACAGCGGAGCGGCCCACAGTCACACCAGCCGCGACGCCGCCGAGGCTTGCTGGCCCCCGCCCGAACCTCCGCGCCTTTAGGGAGGAGGTGCTAGCGAAACAGGGCGGCGAGGCTGTCTTCATCGATGTTCGTTCCCCTGAGGAGTATCGTGGCGAGCTCCTGGCGCCGCCTCACCTGCCCCAGGAACAGGCCCAGGTCCCGGGCCACATCCCCGGGGCCAAGAACATCCCCTGGAGCAAGGCCGCCGACGAGGACGGCACCTTCAAATCCCCAGCAGAGCTGAAGGAGCTCTACGGGTCGCAGGGCGCCGCCGCCGACAGGCCCGTTATCGCCTACTGCCGCATCGGCGAGCGCTCATCCCACACCTGGTTCGTCCTCCACGAGCTCCTGGGTTACCCGGACATCAAGAACTACGACGGCTCCTGGACCGAGTACGGCAGTATGGTGGGTGTTCCCGTAGAACGATAAGCATGCATGGGTACGGCCCTGCGAGTGACAGGAGGTTGTGATGGGTAAGACGTCAGTCGTCGCGTTGGGTCGGTCCGTGTTGGAGACTCCCACCTGCCAGCACCATTGGCTGATCGAGGCTCCCGAGGGCCCCACCAGCAAGGGGCTCTGCAAGAAGTGTGGCGCAGAGCGAGAATTTCTCAATTCGTTGAGCAACGATCTGTGGCGGCATGCCTCCGACTACTGGCGGAGGGACGACCTTGCTTAGCCTCGCGATGGCGGGGAGGCTCCCTGATGCCGGAACTTAGTTGAGAGGAGAAGTCAGAGCGCTTACCACCTCCAGAAGTGTCGGCTGGCCTCAGTGGTAGCGCATCTGGTGGGAGATCAGGCAGTGGCGCAGGAGATAGAGGAGAGAGTTGAGATGTCCGACGCCGGCGAAGGCGGGACGAGATCCAAGGTCGAACTTATCAAGGAAGGCAGCGACTACCTGCGCGGCACCCTCCGAGAGGAACTCGCCACGGATGCCACGTACTTCTCCGAGGAGGACGTGCAGATCCTCAAATTCCACGGCATTTATCAGCAGGACGACCGCGATCTGCGTCAGCAGCTCAAGCGAGAGGGCAAGGAGAAATACTACTCCTGCATGATTCGCTGCAAAAACCCCGGCGGCGTCTTAACCCCCGAGCAGTATTTGGCGGAGGACGAAGTCGCGTCCCTTTATGCCAACGGAAGCCTTCGTATAACCACGCGTCAGGACTTCCAGCTGCATGGGGTCCTCAAGCAGAACCTCAAGGACGTCCTCAGGGCGATCAACGAGAAATTGATAACGACGTTGGGCGCCTGCGGCGACGTGGAGCGCAACGTTATGTGCTGCCCGGCTCCAGCGCAGGACCGGGTGCACTATCAGATAGAGT
>JBBDRH010000414.1:3129-16606 GCA_040905645.1 Actinomycetota bacterium | reverse complement strand
GGCGGCGTCGATTACCCCCATCTCGTACTCAGCCTGTTGCGGTTGATTGGAGCAGGCGAGGAAAACAGTGTCCACCCCCTCGAGGGCTTGCTCCAGCGTGTCGCGATCGCCGAAGTCTCCGGCGGCCAGCTCGATAGCATCGTTCAGCATGCCCGCAGCCTTGGTTGTGTCGCGGACAAAAGCGCGCACGGGGATGCCTTCGGCGTGGAGCTGGTTTGCAACGCGGTGGCCCACCGCACCGGTGGCCCCCGTCACCAGGATCATTCCGGGTCTCCCGCCGGCTTGACGTTGTGGTTCAGCCGGAAAAAATTGGTGGGGTCGTACTGCCGCTTGAGCCCGGCCAGACGTTCGTACTTGTGGCTGCCGTAGGAGCTTGGGACCCGTCCCGCCTCATCTTCGCTCATGAAGTTTGTGTAGCTGCCGCCGGCCGACCACGGCTGCATCGCATCCCAAAGCGAGCGAGTCCAGGCAACATGGCGCCCCGAATCCCGGGCGTCCCCCCAGCGGGCGTTGATGTTCACGATGAGCGGCGCGCTTCGATGAGCGTAAGCAGTGTCGTCCTCACCCACCGCCGCGACCTTGCCCCCAAGCTGCATCAACTTGATGTCCGAAGTTGGAGACGAAATGCTCGCGAGGTGCTCGAGCAGTGATGAAACCGCTTCTTCGGGCAGGCCGGACAGATACTCGGCCTTCCAGTAGTTCTGGGCTCCCGGTTCGTTGCCTCTGTCGAGCAGAGTCTGCATCTGGGTGTACGGGCGGGGAACGAACAGATCGGCGATCGGAGGGCCCAGGGAATCCAGGGACCTGAGTATGCTCTCGGCCTCCGTCCCCGCATAGATACCCGCCAACGCCACCACTGGGCGGCCATGAACGCTCTCCGGCAGGAAAGGAGCCGGGGGAGCAAGACGCAACACCGCGCCCAGGGTCAGCTCCTCGGGGCCCTCAGCCTGGTATTCGCGGAAGAATCCAAGGATTTCCGGAGCTCGCTCCGCCGGATAGAACCGTGCCCCCGACAGGACCGCCTCCTCGACCGGGTGCACCCGGAACTCAAATGTGGTGACGATGCCGAAGTTACCTCCCCCTCCCCGCAGGCCCCACAGCAGCTCCGCGTTGACTTCATGCGACGCCGTCACTATCACGCCCTCGGCCGTCACCACCTCGGCCAACATGAGGTTGTCGCAAGCCAGGCCGTGCTTGCGCTGCAGCCATCCGAGCCCTCCGCCGAGGGTGAAGCCGGCCACTCCCGTGGAGGAGACCAGCCCACCGGTAACCGCCAGGCCGAGGGCGGTGGTCTCAGGGTCGAGCTCGCCCCACAGGACACCCGACTGAACGTGCACGCGGCGACCGGCGGGGTCTACCCGGATTCCTTTCATCCCCGACAGGTCGATCACCAGCCCACCGTCACAGGTGGAGTGCCCAGCGACGGAATGTCCACCGGAGCGCACCGCCACGAGCAGGTCGCTCTCCCTACCGAACCGGACCGCGGCCTGGACATCGGCCACGTGTGCGGGCGTAAGGATGATGGAGGGGTGCCGGTCGATGGACCCGTTCCAAACCTGGCGTGCTGCGTCGTAACCCGAGTCTTCAGGCATCGTAATGCGGCCTTGGAAGGCTTCCCTCAGCGTGCGCACGGCCGATCGGCCAATGGAACTCGCAACCTTAACCCCCACAGTCACCCTCCTCAGTTCGTTGTCTCTCAGCTTGGGGACAGAAGCACCGCCGTGCAAGTACAGAATCTGGACTTGCTAGCTCAGTGGTTGCGGTCCAGACTTGGACCAATGAAGGGTTACGAGCAGTTCTGCCCCATGGCCCGGGCTTCCGAGGTGGTGACCGAGCGCTGGACGCCGATCATCGTGCGGAACCTGCTCGCGGGGTGCACCACGTTCAACGAGATCCTCGACGCCGCTCCCGGGCTCTCCAAGACGCTGCTCTCCGAGAGGCTCAAGAGGCTCGAGAGGTACAAGATCGTCGAGCTGCGCGCCAAGCCCTCCGGGCGCGGCAGCACCTATCACCTGAGCCTGCTGGGTTTTGACCTGTGGCCGGTGCTCGAGGCCATGGGAACGTGGGGCTCCCGATGGCTGGACCTCGAGGAGGAGCACCTCAACCCCTACCTGGTTTTGTGGGACGTCTCCAAACTGATCGACGTCAAAGATCTGCCCGACCGCCGGGTGGTCATCCGTTTCGACCTCACCGATCTGACCAAAAGGAACCGCTTTTGGCTCATGCTGGAGCCAACCGGCCGCGAAGTGTGCGACAAACATCCGGGGTTCGAGGAGGATCTGATATTCACCACGACCACCAGGCCGCTCGCGCTATGGCACCTCGGACGGGTAGCGATCGGGCAAGCCCTCCGGGATGGCCTGATCCAGCTCGAAGGCTCTGCGGCTATGAAGAAGGAGTTCTTGTCCAAGTGGCAGGGCCTGAGCATGTTTGCTCACGTCAAGCCGCAACTTCAAAGCCCCTAAAGTTTTACCGGCATCCGATTGAGGAACCAGGGCTTTCGATCAGGCAGAGGAGGCGGGATGGATAACGTACAGATGGTCAAGGATCTGTATGACGCTTTGGGCCGAGGTGACGTCGGCAGCTTTTTGGGTTCTTTTGATCCCAATATCGAGTGGAGTGTGGCCGAGGGCAGCCCCTACCAGCCGGACGGCAAACCCTGGTACGGACCAGATGAAGTCTTGCAGAACCTGATCATGAAACTTCCGTCGGACTGGGACGGCTTTACCGCTACCCCAAAGGAATTCCACGATGCCGGGGACACCGTCGTCGTGGAATGCCGTTACACCGGAGTCAATAAGTCGACGGGCAGAAGCCTCGACGCGCAGGCTTGTCATATTTGGAAGGTGCGCGACGGCAAGGTCACGAGCTGGCGGCACTACGTCGACACCGGCCAGCTCCAGGACGTGATGGGGGCACGGTAGCCGGGGCCGGGTTTCGCTCCCTCAGGCGCGGGTTCGACTTGTCCTGCAGCTGTGCGAGTCAAGCAGTGCGGGCGAGAGGACTCGAACCTCCACGGGCTTAGCCCACAGGATCCTAAATCCTGCGCGTCTACCATTCCGCCACGCCCGCTCCTCCTGAGACTTTACCGCCTCGCCAGCTGAACTCGTCCGGGATTTTGCCTCGAGGGAACCGACCGGGCATCCGGATGCTTCAACGCAAAGAAGTGCAGCAGGATCGACACCGGGACGGCGAAGGTGGGTATGAGAACCAGCGGGAACCGCGTGATCGGGTAGTTGGGAGCATTGGTTGAGAGCGCCTGGAAAGCCGAGGGCGAGGTAAGGAAGCCGGTGCTCACGGCCAGCACGAGGTCGGCGATCCCTACAAAGTTCCACGCGGTCGCCAGAGACCTCCACGAGCGGAACCCCTTGTAAACGGCATAGCCGACTGCCGGTGCGGTCACACCGACCAGGACATCGCCCACGCCGGCCGGGAGGGCGAACTCCTCCGGGACCGAGCCTCCCACCATCGCAATGAGGAAAACTGCGCCGGCCACTCGATAGAGCTGAACGCCGATCATCCAGGGCAGCGGAACCGCGCCGGTCAGCTCTCGCACCCGCTCCCAGGAGAACCAGGCGGCCAGGCCCGCGGCTAACGGAAGCGAGATGCCCAGGGCTATCAGCGGGAAGCGGGTGTTTGGCGTGCTTGCAAAGACGTCCGACGCACCGAGCACGAACACTGCAAGAAGCCAGCCGCCGACAACCAGTGAGCCGATCGCCGTTATCCGGCCGGGGTCGTCCAAAGCCCGTCGGGCGGCGAAACTCATTCCAAGGATCAGCAGCCCCGCCAGGGCAATCGTGGCGCCTATCGTGATGACCCAAACCAGCGTAGAAACCATTTCTCCCTCCTTTCCGTGTAGATACACCTTTCTGGTTCTAGTTCTCCTTTTCTACTGGCGGTTTTAGGCCCTTACGGAGCCGGTGAGGTGGTGGAGCTCGCCCATCAGATCGTCCAGTCGGTCGGCGCCGAAATTGTCCTTGACTGAAGCCTGAGTAACCTGCCAGATCGCAAGAGCGTCTGCGAGGAGCGATCGCCCCTCAGAAGTCAGGCTCAACAGCCTTACTCGGCGGTCCTGGCCCTCCTCCACCCTGACGAGATCCCGCTCCTCCAACGCCTTCAGGTTGCGGGTAAGTGTGGTGCGGTCCATGACGAGCGCATCGGCCAGCGGGCTGAGCGGGACGGGGCCGGCGACCTCGAGAGCGACGAGAATCGGAAACTGAGTGGCTTTCAGCCCGATGGGGGAGAGCGCACGGTCGTAGTACTGGGTCAGGGCTCGCGCCGACCGGCGGACCCCCTGACAGGCGCAGCTACGCATCACCTCGTTGCACAGGTTCGTCATTACGATCTCGTCGGCCATACCGTGTATATACACTATTGGGCGAACCTGGTCAAATAGCTGAGTGTTCAAGGTTTGGAAGGTCACCGGCAGTGGCCAAAAGGGCGAGTCGGTCAAGGTTAGGGCGGCTCCGATCGGATGGGTCCGACCGCCCCTACCTTTTTACGTTGCGTCTAGCAGCAGGTCTCGCAGGTGCAATCCCCGGTGCACGGGCAATCGCCTCCGCATTCGCATTCGGCTTGGGTCATCGGCTCACCTCCTTTCTTCGGAAACTCGATCTCGCACGACCACTTCGACTCGCCCGACGTTGGGAAGCACCCCAGCTGTCCCAGGTTGGTCAGCTCGTCGCGCAGCTCCATCAGGGCGGCAATCTCTTTGTTCACCTGCGCTAACCGCCGCTCGAGCAGGGATTTGGTGTGTCCGCAGGGGCAGGCTCCGTTGTCCTGGATCTGGAGAAGCTCACCTATCTCGGTCAGCGTCAGACCCAGACGTTGAGCGTCCTTGATGAATCGGATCCTGCGGGCGTCACCTTCATCGAACTGCCGGTAGCCGGCCTGCGTTCGGTCGGCCTCGGGCAGCAGACCCAGCCGTTCGTAGTAGCGGATGGTGTCGGCCGACACCCCCGCAGATTGCGCCAGCTCGGAGACTCTCAGTGCCATGGTGCAAAGGTACACCTTGGAGCCGACTCCAAGGTCAAGTGGACTTCCTTTGTGGAGCTAAAAAACTCGTTTCGACGTACCTGCCGGTGGGGAAACTGCCGCTAGGCTGTCTGCATCGCCGAAAGTAAGACCCCAACGGAGGAAGTCGTTTGAACAGCGCAGGCCCGGACGTCGTGGCTGCCATCGACATCGGCACGAACTCTTTTCACCTGGTGGTCGCCAGGGTCACCGGGCCCACCGCCTTCGAGGTCGTGGCGCGCGAAAAGGAGATGGTGCGCCTGGGATCGGGTTCGGGGCAGCTCAAGCACCTCGACGCCGAGGCTGTCGACCGGGGCATCACAACTTTGAGCCGGTTTAGAAAGATTGCGGACGTACACGGGGCCAGGGTCGCGGCCGTGGCCACCAGCGCGGTGCGAGAGTCCGACAACCGTTCGGAGTTTCTCCGGCGGGCCCGCGATGAGGCGGGGGTGAACGTCCAGGTGATCTCGGGATTTGAAGAGGCCCGGCTCATCCACCTGGGAGTGCTTCAAGCGGTGCCGGTGTTCGAGCAGAAGCTGTTCCTGTGCGACGTCGGGGGAGGCTCCACCGAGCTGTTGATCGGTTGCAGGGGCGAAACCCTCGCGGTTCGGAGCATGAAGCTCGGCTCGATACGCCTCACGGAGAAGTTCTTCGATTCCAAGCGAGTCACCCCTTCCGCAGTCGAGTCGTGCAGGCGCTACGTTCGATCGAACCTGGCTTCGTTCGGGCGCGACGTACGCCGGCTCGGGTTTGATGTCGCCGTGGGCTCGTCGGGCACGTTGGGGGCTCTGTGCGCCATGGCAGCGGCGAGACGTACCGACCCCCCTCCGCGCACCTTCAATAACTTCACGCTCGCGAGGCAGGATCTTGCTGCCGTCGTCAAGTCCCTGATCAAGGCTTCCACGGTAAGCGCGAGAGCCAAGCTGCCGGGGATAGACCCCAGCCGGGCGGACATCATCCTCGCCGGGGCGCTGATAATCGAGCAGCTCTTCGAGGAGTTCGGCATAGAGGAGATGACCTTCTCAGACTATGCCCTGAGGGAGGGCGTGCTCCTCGACGCCTGGCAGCGCCGCCACGGAGGATCGCTCCACCATCTTTCCGATCTCCGGCGGCGCAGCGTGGTCCATCTGGCCGAGATCATGGACGAGGACCGCTCTCACTCAAACCACGTCGCCCGCCTTGCCCTCGACCTGTTCGATCAGACCGCCCAGCTTCACGAGCTGGGTGACGAGGCCCGGGAGTACCTGGAGGCCGCCGCCCTCCTGTGCAACATCGGGCTGTTTCTGTCGCACGCCGGGCACCACCTGCACAGCTACTACATGATCAGGAACAGCGAACACCTGACCGGGTTCACCGATCGAGAGATCGAGCTGATCGCTCAGATCGCTCGCTATCACCGCCGGGGTGCGCCCCGAAGCAAGCACCCGGAGTTTGCCGTCCTGTCGAAGGAGGATCAAAACCTGGTCCGGTGCTGCGCGGGCTTTCTAAGGGTGGCGATAGGGCTGGACCGCAATCACAGCTCGAGGGTTGCGGCCGTTGTGGCCACTGCCACGCCGGGTGAGCTGACGATCGAGGTGGATACCCGCCCCGACGCCGACATCGGCCTGGAGCTCTTTTCGGCTGCGCAGCGCTCCGACCTGCTTGCCGAAGCGTTCGGCCTCCAGGTCAAGGTGATACAACGGTCGCTGGTGTCCTTGGCGGAGCCATAACGTTTTCTTCGGTGGCAATGCCTACCTTTGCACCTTAGAGTGGATTGACAGTGCTGAGGGAGAAAAGGAAAAAGATGGTCTTTTCAGAGCGGACGCAGGACGCGTTCAACGAGCAGATCGGGCGCGAGATCGATGCTTTTTACACCTACCTTTCAATGTCCGAATACTTCGACGCCCTGGGACTTGACGGCTTCTCCGCCTGGTTCGAGAACCAGTCGGCCGAGGAGTGGATGCACACGATGAAGTTCAGGACCTACGTTCAGGACCGGGGCGGGCGGGTGCGCTACCGGGAGGTCCGGGCGCCGGAGAGTGAGTTCTCCTCGGTTCTCGAGGTGTTCGAAAAAACCCTGGAGCATGAGCAGTCGGTCAGCCAGTCGATCGCAGACCTCTACGCGCTCGCGGTGGAGGAGAAGGACTTCGCCAGCCAGGCCTTTCTCAACTGGTTCGTTACCGAGCAGGTCGAGGAGGAGAAGGTGGTGCGCGACATCATCGACTGGCTCAAGCGGATCGGCGACTCGCAGGAGGGCCTGTACCTGCTCGACAAGCAGCTGGGCGCCGGAGCCCCGGCCGGCTCAGGCCCGGCTCCGGCCGGGGCCTAGAGAGATCGCGCACCGCCCGGCCGGCAGGGCCGCCGTGACTTCGATCGCGCCTGCCACGCGAATGGGAGCCGTTCACCTTGCGGTGACCGACGGGGAACAGGCGCTGCATTTTTATGAGCACGTCGTCGGCCTCACGCTCATGGGCCGGGAGAACGACGGAACCATTCGAATGGGAGTCCCGGGTTTGGAGCTGGTCGTCCTCCACCCGGGTGCCCGTCGCCCCGTGCTCAGAGGGACCAGCGGCTTGTATCACCTGGCGATCGTCGTTCCCAGCCGGCGTGAGCTGGCGAGGGCCGTCGGACGATTGATAAACATCGGGTACCCCCACGCACCAACCGACCATGTCCTCACCAAGTCGGACTACCTGTGGGATCCGGATGGCAACGGGATAGAGATCTACACCGAGACTCCGGAGGACGGAACCTGGGAGTTCGCAAACGGCACCTTTCGGTCGAGGGCCAGAGACGGCTCGCTGCGCTCGGGCAGGGACCCAATCGATATTCCTCAGCTCCTTGCCGAGCTGCATCCCGACGACTCCCTCGAGGAGCCCATGCCCGAGGGCACGAGGATGGGTCACGTGCATCTGCACGTCCACGACCTGTCGGAGGCGGTGGACTTCTATCACGGTGTACTGGGTTTCGACATCACCGGTGTCGCGGAGACTTGGGGAGCAGCATTCGTCTCCGCCGGCGGTTATCACCACCATCTGGGGCTCAACACCTGGGCGGGGGAGGGCGCTCCTCAGGCGCCCGACGACGCCTCGGGCCTGCGGCACTTCACCATCGAGGTCCCCTCGCAATCCGATCTGTCGATTGTGACCGCCAGGTTGAAGGAGCAGGGCGCAGTGCTAACGGAGTCCGGCGCCGGGGTGTTCGTCCGGGACCCCTCGGGGAACAGGGTGCACCTCAAGACGCAGGAATGAGCCGCTGGTCGTTGCAACCTGGAGCACGTCTCTTCACCCACTCCGCGTCTCCACGAGAGATTCCGGCGGGCTATGGGGATCGAGCATGAGCCGGAGGATCCCACCAACCGATGTCTGGATGTACAAACCCAGCTCGCCT
Organism: Actinomycetota bacterium; assembly: GCA_040905645.1. Lineage (GTDB taxonomy): Bacteria > Actinomycetota > CADDZG01 > JAHWKV01 > JAHWKV01 > JBBDRH01. The sequence continues at coordinate 8,224 of JBBDRH010000414.1, read as the reverse complement.
GGCTCGAGAAGCTGGGATACCAGGACGTCGACTGTCACTGGAAATGGATGGAGCTGGCGCTCCTGTGCGGCGTGAAGCCTCCCCGCGCCACCGCGTCCCGTAAACTGGCTTATGATCCCCGTCCCCGATAAGCGGCTTGGTTTCAGTGCCGTCTGGTTGTTCGCCGCTCTGGCGATGGTATTTGCGCCGGCCCTGGACGGTCCCGAGGTCACCGGCTTCAAGCAGCCGGGCCTCACCGAGACGCTCGGGCCCCGAATTCTGGCGCCCTTCTCCACCGAAGCAGTGGCTCAGGGGGATCGTTCCGCCGGGCTGGTCACAGAGGTCAAGACCGAGCTGCCCGGGTTGCTGGCCTCTGTCGTTCTGACCGCAACCCTCTTCGCAGCCGCAGTAGTCGTTCTCAAGCAGAGTGCCGCCTCATCCCGGGTACTGGGATCCCGCAAGTCCACCAGAGGACCTCCGCCGCTCACAAGCTGATCAGAAGTCTGCCCGCCGCGGCATCTGCGGCCGTCATCAAGTTCGGAGGACCCATGAATCGCCAGAGACGTTGGCGTGTACTGCCCATGTTCCTGTCAACCATGCTGCTCTACGGCTGTGCCTCTGCGTCGTACATCCCCAAAATTGAGATCGAGAACCCCACCGAGTACGACCTCTTGGTGGACGTACGAGCCACGGAGGATGCTTCGCGCCTTCAGCTTGGTATCGTCAAAAAAGGCAGGGCTTCCGTAACCGAGCAGGTGGTCGACCTGGGAGAGAACTGGATCTTCACGTTCGAGTATCTCGGGGAGGAGGCCGGATCCGCCTCGGTCAAGCGCAGCGAGCTCGAGAGTGCCCAGTGGAAGTTTGTCATTCCCGAGGAGGTGGGGAACCGCCTGAGGGAGAGGGGAGTGCCGGCTTCCTATTGATCCGGTGAGCGCCCGGCTGGGAGGATGGGCGTAGGTCAATGGGCGACTACAGGAGGCGTTAATGAATCGTGACGTTCGTGAAGACGAGCTGCCCGGCATCGGGCGCCGTTACACAGTCAGCTGCGACGATGGCGGCGTCCTGACGATTGTCGTCCATAACACCGGAAGGCGGGACATCTACGTGCTGCCTCCGGATAGCGACCATCCCGCGATCGTCACCTTTGACGATGGCAGAGCTCGGGCAGTGGCTGCGATCCTGAGCGGCGACTACTTCACTCCACCGGCGGTTCGGGGAGTGCAGGAGGTAATGGACGGTCTGGTCATCGACTGGGTTACGCTCACGCCCGGTTCACCCGGCACCGGGCACAGTCTTGCCGATCTGGCGGTCAGCAGCGCCACGGGAGTCACCATCATGAGCATCCTGCGGGGCAAAGCCACGATAAATGAGCCGACGGGCTTCGAGGTCCTACAAGCCGGCGATCGGCTGGTGATTTCCGGCCGGCGCGACAACCTGCCCGCCTTCCGGCGTCTGGTCGCCGGCAAGTAGTGGGCGACGAACTCGTCGCACTCGGGGGCGCATTCCTCGCCGCCGGTCTGCTGGCGCGCATCGGCAGGCGGATCGGCCTTCCCACTATCCCGTTCTTCATCCTGGCCGGGATCCTCACCGGGCCGCACACTCCCGGGCTGGTTCTGGTTGAGAATCCTGCCGAGCTCGAGCTGTTCGCATCGATCGGGCTCGTCATGCTGCTGTTCCACCTTGGCCTCGAGTTTTCGCTCGGCGACCTGACCGGAGGGGGGCGGTCGCTGGCCATCGCCGGAAGCGCCTATATCGTGCTCAACGTGGCGGGCGGCTTCATCTTCGGCTTGGCCTTGGGATGGGGGGTCCCTGAAGCATTTGTGATTGCGGGGGCGACCGGCATCTCCTCCTCGGCCATCGCAACGAAGCTGCTGGTGGAGCTGAAGCGGCTGGCCAACCGGGAAACCGGCCTGATTCTTGGAATCATCGTCGTAGAGGATGTGTTTCTCGCGTTCTACCTGGCAGCTCTACAGCCGGCTCTTGGGGGGAGCCAGGGACTCGCTGAAGGGCTGATTCTGTTCGCCCGGGCCTTCGGTTTCCTGGTGGTCCTCTTCGCCGTCGCAAGGTACGCCGCCCGATGGGTGGGGAGTCTGGTGGGCACCAGCGACGACGAGCTGCTCACCGTCCTGTTCGTGGGCTTGGCGGTGTCTGTCGCCGGTTTCGCCGAGGGGCTCGGCGTGTCGTCTGCCATAGGTGCATTCATGGTCGGGATGATCCTGGGCGCAACCACCTACAAGCACCGCATCGACCGGCTGGTCCTGCCGCTGCGCGACGCATTTGCCGCGGTGTTTTTCTTCGCGTTCGGACTGACGATCGATCCGCGGGCCATAGGCACCGTCGCGGGCCCTGTGATTGCGGCGGTTGGGCTGTCGATCGTGCTGAACGTGGTTGCGGGGCTTATCGGAGCGCGGCTCTACGGATTTGGAAGGAGGGAGGCGGCAAACATCGGGCTGACCGTGCTTGGCAGAGGTGAGTTCTCCCTGATCATCGCTACGATGGCCGCCGCAGCGGGGTTGGACTCTCGGATCGGGCCGTTTGTCGCTCTCTACATCCTCGCCCTGGCGGTGATCGGCCCGTTCTTTGCGTCCAAGTCGTCTTTGCTCGCGGCATGGCTCCCCGGCCGGCTGTTTCGCAACGGAGCCCAGCCGGCCGTTCCGAGCTCACGGTCCGACGAGGTCGTCGCCGCTGAGAAGCGACGATCGGAGCGTGCCCGGGAGCCGCTGAGGCCGCCCCAAAGGCTGGTTGTTCTTCGTGCCGACACCAGGAGACGCTGGCTGCGTCTGCGCGAGAGCGGCAGGGGCAGGCTGATCCTGCCACTAGCGTTGTTTGCTGCGGTCCTCCTCTACGGAGTATTTGGCTACATGGTCGCCGGCCTGGGGTTCGCCGAGGCCGTGGCGACCACCTGGTCCGACGTATCTCCCGCAGACTTGGTGGAGCGCATCGAGGGGGGGCCGCGCCTGTTTTCGATTACTGTAACTGCGCTGGGCTCACTGGCGTTGTTTGCGACGCTGGCGACTGCGATCAGCATCGCAATAGAAGGTGGGTTCGGGATTACCGCCAGGAGGCGCCGCATGGAGGAACGGATAGAACGGCTCAACGATCACTACGTCCTGTGCGCCTATGGCCGGGTGGGAAGAGCGGTCGCACGAGAGCTGGAGAGCGAGGGGGCGCCATTCGTGGTCATCGATGCCCTCGAGGATCTGGAACCTCGCATGCGCCAGGACGGCGTTCTCTACATGCTGGACGATCCGACCTCCGAGCCGGTCCTTCGGAAAGCGGGGATCGAAAAAGCCCGGGGGCTGATCTGTGCCGTCGACTCGGACGCCACCAACGTTTACATCACGCTGACCGCCCGCTCTCTCAACCCGGACATCTACATCGTCGCCCGGGCGAGCGGACCCGAGAGCCCGGAGCGGTTGTATCGGGCGGGCGCCAACCGGGTCATATCGCCTTACCGGTCCAGCGGGAAGCAGATGGCTCTCCTGGTGCTCAGGCCCCGGGTGGTGGACTCGCTCGAGGTTCTGGGCAGAAGGCTTGAGGAGCTTCAGGTTGAGGACGGCTCAGAGTTGGTGGGCCTCCCCGTGGTGCAGGCGTGCGGTGCAGCGGTTCCCCTGCTCATCCACCGCGCCGACGGTCAGACCGTCGCCAATCCCGGACCGGACGTGCTGGTTCAGGGCGGGGACCGCATCCTGGCCTGGGGTGCGTCGGCAGATTTGAGGCCCGTGGAGAGCTCCTCAAGATAAGCGGCAGATGGCAATTATCGAGGCCCTGGTCCTGGGGATAGTTCAGGGTCTTACCGAGTTTCTTCCGATCTCGTCCTCTGCCCACCTGGTCCTGGTGCCCGAGCTCCTCGGGTGGGAGCAGCCGTCCCTTCCCTACGTGGTGCTGCTCCATGCGGGAACCCTGCTCGCACTGATCATCTATTTCCGCAGGGAGCTGGCGGCGCTGGCGACCGGAGTGTTTCGCCGGGGCCCCGAACGAAGGTTGGCGGCTCTCCTGGTCCTGGGCACTCTCCCGGCCGCGGCCATCGGTTTCGTCTTCGAGAAGCAGTTCGAAGAAGCCTTCGGCGAACCCGTGCAAGTGGCCCTTCAGCTGGTGGTCAGCGGGCTGATTCTGGTCGCCGCCGAGGCGCTCTACCGCCGGAACGACAAGAGGGAGAATCGGCGATCGAACGACGAAGGCGCCGAGCAGATGTCCCGTAGCCTCAGCTGGAGGAGCGCGCTGGGGGTCGGGTTCGCCCAGGCCTTCGCCATCGTTCCGGGCATCTCCAGGTCGGGAGCGACGATCGCCGCGGGATTGCTGGCCGGGCTCTCGCGGGCGACGGCGGCGCGCTTCTCGTTCCTGCTTTCGATTCCCATCCTGTTCGGCACCTCGGTGTTCGAGGTGCCTAAGCTATCCGGATCCCATCCCGGCATGGCCGCACTGGTCGTAGGATTCGTGGCCTCCGCAGTTTCCGGCTATGCGGCCATCGCGGGGTTGATAGCGTTCCTGCAGCGAAGGGGACTGCTGCCGTTCGCCGCCTACTGTGTGGTGGTGGGGGCGCTAGCGGCGTCAGCTCTTTAGCTCGATCAGGCTGGCCTTCGGATGCCCGTCCTCGATCTCGAGGATCGCGATGGTGGGGATCCTGGCGGCTCGAGGGTCGCAGGCGCTTCCCGGGTTCAGCAGAAGCAGCACCCCGTCATCGTCGGCGACCGGTTGATGGGAGTGCCCGAAAACGACCACTCTATGATCTTCAAAGGCGGCGCTCAGCCGCTTGCGGCGCCCGTCCCGCGGTCCCGAGTCGTGAATCATGCCGAGGCGGATGCCGCCGGCTTCGAAGCTGTCCTTTATGGGAACCAGGCCGGCCAGGTCCGAGAGGTCGCAGTTGCCCAGCACGCCCCGGGTGGGCGCGATCGCTTTGAGTTCATGGAAAACTCCGAAGTCGACGAAATCTCCGGCGTGGAGGATCAGATCGACTGAGTCGAAATGATCGAAGACCGCGGCGGGAAGCCCGCGTCCTCTTCCCGGAATGTGAGTGTCCGAGATCACACCGAGCTTTACTACGCTCTTGTCGTGCACCTCTCAAGCTGGAGGGTCGGGGGGGGGGGGGGGGGGGGGGGGGGGGGGGGGGGGGGGG
>JBBDRH010000414.1:0-3119 GCA_040905645.1 Actinomycetota bacterium | reverse complement strand
CCCCCGAGTTTCTTAGCGTTCGGGTTCGGAAAACAGTGCAGGAGCTGCCATGGGTCCGATGAATGTGCCTTTATCGGCCAGGCCGTCATCGGGGATCGGTACCTCGATGGGGATTTCCTGCAACGTGCGTTCTGCCAGAACGGAAAAGTACAAGAGAATTGCGAAGATCGCTGGAACCAGAGTTACCAAGAGTGGATTCATGCAATGACTGTTCCCACTTTAGGTTTCCTCTAACCTTCTTTGGACTCGGCGACCGGACCGGCCGCGGGGTTGGTGTCGAAGGTCACCTCAATGTGTTCCCGGGGGAGCATCTGCTCCTGCTTGGCAAGGCCGGAAAGCGCCCTCCTTTCGGCGACGGTTATCCGGTCCTGTGGTTCCAGGTTTCTCGGCCACAGCCGCCGCGCTTTGACGACATTGATCTCCGCCGCCAGAAGGATCAGCAGGGCTCCGAGGGTCAGCCAGGAGAGCAGACCGATGACGACCGCGAAGAAGCCGTAAATTGCCGAGGCCCGGGTGAGCTGGTTGCGGACGATGTACCCTCCGAGCGATTGAAGAAGTGCCCAGCCGACTGCCGCAAAGATTGCGCCGGGCAGAACCTCCCGCCAGGTGACGCCGGCGCTGGTCAGTACCCGAAAGGCCACCAGGAAGAGGGCGAAGTTCAATGCCAGCCGCCCGAGGACGCCGGCGACCCCAACTGCAGACGACCAGACGCTTTCTCCGGATGAGCCCACTCCGGACATCACCGTTGAGCCGATCGCTCCAAACCCCAGCACCGCCAACATCAGCAGCGGACGAGCTCGGGCCCGGAGAAACTTCGGGCGCTGGTGTTTGGGCACGTTCCAGACCTGGTCCATGCCGTGCTGAAGCGCCCGTACCACACCGAGTCCGAGCGCAAGTGTGAGGGCGAGCCCAACCCCGAGAGCGAAACCACTTCCTCTTATGGACTCGACCTCTGAGCTGACCAGGTTTCCGAACACGGGAATCTGGTCCACCACCGAGTCGAGCACCCGCTGCCTGAACTCAGAATTCTCGCCGAGCACGAAGCCCAGGATGCTGACGAGGATCAGCAGAAGCGGGAACAGCGAAAAAAATGCGTAGTACGCCATTAACGAGGCAAGGTATCCGGCCCGGTCGTCCTTGAACTTCTTGGCGACGGCCACCGGGAACCCAATCCAGGTGTGACCCTGCTGGTAGGCGTCGAAGCGTCGGAACGTGCGTCTCAACTGTTTTCGCTCACGGTGGACTCCCTTCGGCGGCCCGTTGCACCCTCGGCGGACTACTTTTTAGCCCTCCGAAGCAAACTTGGCCAGAGTGGGAAGAATTATTTAGGAAATCTGTTTGAAGATGTATCGAACGGGGAACACAGTGCTCATGTTGCCATTTCAGCGGGAAATTCTCGCGATCAGAAGCCGGCGGCCCCAAGGGTCTACCGACAGGTTGTCTCAATGTCTGATCTGCGGTTCTTTCACGTGGTCCCTGGACGGCGATGAGTCGAGCAGCTGTCGTTGCTACTCGTCCGTCGAGTCCCGCCGGGTGCCCGTGGCTTCCGCAGCGGCCTGAGACTCGCCCCCTTTTTGGTGCGGTAAGAACCTGCCTGGGTGATTTCATCTAGGTACTTTTGATCGAAACCGGGCTGATAGGACCTATATCCACCAACAGGCATTGACTCACGCGCGAGCGCGTTATCGAATGCTCTCAAGTGGTTGATCCCGATATCGTTCAAGCCTCCAAGTCGCCGGCGGAGCGCGCGGTCGGATCGATGGGCCGGGCAATTCTCGTCTTTCGCTGGGCCGCCTTTGTCTGGGTTGTTCTCTACGCGTGGTCGGAGCCTCCGTTCGCCCGCCCGTGGTTGGTGGTGGCCTCCCTGGTAGTCATCGGAGGGTGGACCCTCTGGCTTACCGTCAGCAAGGCGCCGGTACGCGGCAAGGTCCTCGTGGTCGACGTGGCCATCGCCGCCGGCCTGCAGATGGTATCCGGCCTGGTGGTGCCGCCGGGAGAGGTGGTGGTCAGGCCCCTGTTTGCGCTCAGCTATCCGTTCTGTGCGATCCTCTCGGCCGGAGCGGCGTACGGTCCCACGGCCGGTATCGCCACCGGCATGGTGATGAGTGCCTCCTACTTCCTGAGCCGGCCGCTCAACGGCCTCCCGGATCTCACCCCGATTCAGATCAAACACCTGGCCAACGGCTCGATTCAGTTCGTCTTCGCCGGCCTGCTCTTTGGAATCGTGTCGAGTCTGCTGCGCCGATCCTCCGAGGAGGTTCGAAGGGCGACCGCCGAGGCGATAACCGAGCGGGAGAAGGCCGCCCGCCTCGCCGAACGTGAGTCCCTCGCGCGCCAGATCCACGACTCGGCGCTGCAGGTTCTGGCGTTGATCCATAAGAAGGGAATCGAGCTTGCCGAGTCCGGTGCGCCGCCGCCCGAGGAGGTCGCTGCGCTCGCGGAGCTCGCCAAGGATCAGGAAGCGGCGCTGCGCAGCCTGATCCTCCGGGCGCCGCAAGACGCCCACGAGGGGCAGGGATCTTTGAGGGATGCCCTCGAGGGGGTTGCCTCGAAGATCAAGGGCCTCGAGGTCACCGTGAGCTCGGTGGGGCCCGTCTGGCTGCCCAGCCGGGTGCTCGAGGAGCTGATCGCGGCGGTCGAGCAGGCGCTGGCCAACGTGGCGGAGCATGCAGGCGCCACCAAGGTGGCCGTGTTTGCCGACAATCAAGGCGGGCTGGCGCAGGTCACGGTGCGCGACGATGGCGTCGGCTTCGAGTTCGACGAGGAGAAGTTTCGGGCCGAGGGCAAGTTCGGCGTTTTGAATAGCATGAAGGGCAGGGTCCAGGCGGTGGGAGGCGAGATGCGCATCGAGTCGACAGCGGGAAGCGGGACGGAGGTCGAGTTCAGGGTGCCGGCCGGATGAGCGAGCCTATTCGAGTGATGGTGGTGGACGACCATCCGATCTGGCGAGACGGCATCCGGGCCGACCTCGAGCGGGAAGGCGGCGCGGTGGTCATCGCCGAAGCCGCCGATGGGGGAGAGGCCATCGTCAAGGCGCGGGATCTGATGCCCGACGTCGTGCTGATGGATCTCCAGCTGCCCACGGTGAACGGTGCCGAGGCGACTCGAAGGATCGTCGA
>JBBDRH010000413.1:0-2717 GCA_040905645.1 Actinomycetota bacterium | reverse complement strand
GCCGTCGGCGTTCGAGCGCACCACCGAGCCCACCGAAGTGGCCCGCGAGAAAATGAAGACTGGATCGGGTGAGACGTAAAGGTAGTCGCGCCAGCGCTGAGTGCCGCTCCACACGGGATCATCGCCCACGTTGGTCACCGTCCAGGTTATCTCTACCGCCTCGCCGGAGTAGGCGCTCTCCGGCAGGACGATCTCCGTCACCTCCAGATCGGGAATCAGCGGCGTAATTGTGGAAAGTGCGGAGCGCTGGTTGTTTCCGGTGTAGGGGCCCTCCCAGACTTTCTGCACTGGTACCCCCGCCCAGAGGATGTTGCGCAGCTCGCTCAGGCTGAACTTCTCCAGTTTGCTCTGAATCTCACCGGGGCTCATGTTTTCGTAGTCGCCGATCGCCGTCTTGAGCCGATCGGTGATCGCTGCCATCTCAGCCAGAAGCTGATCATTGGCGGTCAGGATGCGGTAGGGATCCACATTGGTCTCGACAATGATGTAGAACCCCTCGGCCCCCGGTGGGAGCGTGAAAGTCGCCTCGTGCGTGTAGCTCTGCCCCCGTTGCAGGGCCCCCTCGTGGAGCAGGCCGAAGACCATGATCGAACCCGGCCCCAACTCCGGCGTGGGCGAGACATAGATGGCATCAGCCCAGCGGTCGAGGTCGGTCACATTGGCGCCGTTGTTCGCCACCGTCCAGCCCACCGTAATCTGTGAGCCGCCCCGAGCCGTCTCCGGAGTCGTCACGTGCGTTACCTCAAGGTCTGCCGGCTGGGTATAGAGAATGGTCAGCGGCTCGCCCGCCGTCTTGTAGTTGTTGTTGTTGAGCTGGTTCGGGTCGTCCGGGTTGATGTTTACGTCGAAAGTCAGTTCGAAGACATTGTTCCAGGCATCAGAATAGACCATCAGCTCATAAATTCCCTGCATGTGCTTCGGAATCTTGCCGGTGATGGTGCCCTCGTAATACTCGCCAACCTCCAGCGCACCGGAGTGGTAGGCCGTGCCGATGCGGATATCCCCTTTGCCCGGGTTCGGTGCCGTCTTGTCCACCGTCAGCCAGAGGGCGTCAGTCCAGTTGGCTGGGTAGGTGATGCCCGCGCCTTTATTCGTCACTCGGTAGATGACGGTGATCTCGGTGCCGTCAAATGCCTCCGTGGGGCCATAGACGCCGGAGACCACCAGGTCCGGCGGCGGCACCGGCTGGGCGTCGATGTAGATCGGCCTGACGTAGGTATTGTTGTTCTCGTAGTCGGGATTATTGGAAAACTCATCCACCGAGCGGGAGGCATCCGCCTTGACGATGATATACATCTGCCCGGCCACCCCCTGCGGAAGCGTGAAAGTGGCGGAGGAGGCATACTGCTGGCCGCCCGCCAGCGCCGATCCGTTCTGGATCCAGCCCAGGAGCTTGTCTCCGCCGTCCAGCTTGTTGTTAAGCGAGAGGTAAATACCGTCAACCCAGCGGCTGCCGCCGGTTGGCGTCGCGGTCAGCGAGAGGTTGCTCACCACCCAGTTCACGTCGATGACAGTGCCCGAGGTCACCGACTCCGGTGCTTCCACGGAAGTGACGGCCAAGTCCGCCCGTGGCGTGAGTGCCACCGTCAAGTCGGTGGCCAGCGCCGGGGCGTTGTTGGTTTCATCGCTTTCCAGCAGCTCATTGCGGGCGTCCGTGCGCACATATACCTCGTAGACTCCCGAGATATGCAGGGGCAGCCGGAGGTTGATGATGCGGGTGTAGGTCTTGCCGGCCTCCAGGCCCTGGCTGAGGGTCCAATCGCCGATCTTAATGCTCTTGCTGCGGTCGCCATCGGGGGCGAGGAAGAAGGAGTCCACCCAGCTGCCCGCCGCCGTGTCCGTGCCCTGGTTGCGTACCGTCCATGTCAGGTCCACGGTCTGCCCGTCGCGGGCGATATTGTCGAAGGCGGTTGGCGTCACGGTGATGCCGGTCACCGTGAGGTCCACATCGGGGGGCGGGATGTAGTCGAGCGTGATCAGGTCGGACCGCATCGTGTTGCCCTCGTCATTGTAGATAAATTCGTAGGGTCCGGAAGACTTCACATAGATGTAAAAGTCTTCCGTCAGGTCGTGCGGCAGAATCAGTGAGACATTGCGCACATAAGTGGCATCCACGCCGAGGTGCCCCACCCTGCTGAAGCGCTGCAGAAGAACCAGGCCGGTGCCGTCTGGACTGGTTGAGTAATAGACTTCGTCAAACCACTCCGGCATCGAGGTCTGGCCGATTCCCCGGTTCGCCACCGTCCAGCCGAGATTCAGGGATTCGCCGTTGGACCCCGTCGTCGGTGCCACCACTTGCTCCACCACCAGGTCCGCAAAGGGGCGGCGCATGATGTCCACCGGGTGCACCGGCGAGGCATGGTTGGCCCCGGTGTCGGTGTGTTCATACACCTCGTTATTTGCATCCGTAACCACGAAGAGCGTAAATCGGTTGTCCACCCCCAGCGGGAGCTGGATGGCCTCAGTGCGGGTGTAGGCCGTTCCCGATGGCATCAGACCGAAGTGCGTGTACTCCGCAATCACCAGGTCGTCCCCGTCGCCGACGGTGTCGTTTCGCGAAAGGATGATGCGGTCCACCCAGGTGTCCACGCGTCCTGCCCCGTCGCCGAGGTTGGAGACCGTCCAGGAAACGGTGATGTCGGCGGGATCGCAGATAATCCGGCTCGGGGCGGTGACCGCGCTCACCTCGAGATCCTGATAGGTTGCCAAGGTGACGG
>JBBDRH010000412.1:0-16699 GCA_040905645.1 Actinomycetota bacterium | reverse complement strand
CACTGAGAAGCAGGGCTCGGGATACCTGTCGAAGGTGACGGCTATGTACCCGCCGTCGATTCGTAGCACCGGCGGAGTGTAGGCAAGCGGCAGGGCGAAGGCGCTGTCGACGCCGTTGTGGCAGTTCAGACCCCACTTCGAGAGCGACCGGCACGTGACCTCGTCCCTCGTGACCACGGCTAGCGGCCGGAGCTCCTGAAGGAACGATTTGGCGACCCGCTCCTCTTCCGGGTCGTAACGATGGAAGGCCGAGCCCAGCAGGATCAGCTCGACCCCCCGCCGGCGAAGCCGCGGCAGTGTATCGCCCCATATAGCTCGGAAGGTCTTCGTGAAGAGCGGCCCTTGAAGGACCAGATAGTCCACGTCGAGATTTGCCAGCAGTGGAAAGGCGTTTTCCGGATTGCCCTTGCGCTGGTCGCGGAAGGTCCAGTAGGCAGGTTGGGTCTGTACCAGCCCGGTCGATCCCTCACCGAAGACCTGCTCCAGGATCCACTTGCCGCCCTCGTAAAAGAATCCGTTGCCCATGTTCTGCCCCGCTCCTCCGTAGACGAGCGCGACGCGCTTGCGTACGGACGGGCGGGGCCAAACGTCTGCGTTAATGCGGGTAGCCTTCTCGCAGAGCGACGATCGAGAGCTTGTTGCCGATCCGCCGCCCCACGGTGAGGTCGAGCATCTTCCAGGCAGCCTTGACCAGAGGCAAAAGGGCCGGACCGCTTAGCTTGCGGAAGCCCGGCCCGGGCTCGTGAGGGTAGTACATTGCGTAACGACGGCTCCTGAGAACCCCGAAGCCCAAAGAGCTCAGAGCAGCGCAGGTGTCGTTGGGCTTCAACCTTGCCACGCGATTGCCGGCGTCCTCGACCTCGTCGGATATCCCAAGTCGAATAGCCACCGCGGTGGCCGCCGCCCGGGCCGGCTCGGTGATCGAAACCGCGCGCCGGGCGATCCTCGCCATCTCCTCCAACCCCCGGGCGGGCTCGCTCAGGTGATGAAGCCCGTCGTGAACGTAGACGAGGTCCACCGTGCGCTCTTTGAAGGGCAGGTGTTCGGCATCGGCGACGATGGGCAGAATCTCAAACCCGTAGATCAGCGCTCTTTTCTGGGCTCTCCTGGCCGCTCCCAGGGAGATGTCCGAGGAGATCACCCGGCAGCCTCGTTGCGCCAGGAACTCGGCGTCCATGCCCGAGCCACCGCACACCGTCAGAGCCGTCCAGCCGGGGGTCAAGGCGTCGATGCCCGCGACGCTTCGACGCAATTTCTCGGAGATCAACCACTGGTACAGGCGAGGAGTCCCGTGGGGCCGTGAGATCTCGAATTCGGACGCGGGGGCGTGGTCGTAGTACGCAGCCTGCCCGAGCTTGTGCGCCCCGTCGTCCGCGCCCCCGTCACCGACGCTAACGTCCTCCTCCAGCCGCATCACCGGGATTCCGTCGACTATCGGAAAAGAGAGCTTGCAGCCACAACAGCGAATCCAGCTCGCCCCCCACTCCAGGCCGGCATGACACTTGGGGCAGCTTAGCAACGCGGTCAAGGCCGATCTCGCCGCGACGCTTTTGATTTCGGAGTTGGCCATGGCGCTCAGGCCGGCATCGTGGAGAGCCGACCTTCTTCCGGTGTTCCCGTGAGCCGGTTGAGCAGGCGGCCGACTACCTCGTCACGTACGTGGTTGCGGAGGACGAACTCCCGGCCCATCCGACCGTAGGATTCGCACAAGGACCGTTGGCTCAGGAGCCGTTGGACCTCGAACAGCAGGGCTTCGGGGTCGTCCGGGTCGACGCAGGTGAGAGCTGGACAAAGCCGGCTGAGATCGTGCAGCGGAGTCCCCGGCCGGGCGGTGGCCCCAACCCGCCGCCCGGCGGCAAGAGTGCTGAAGACCTTGGACGGCACCGAGAAGTTGGCCGAATCAGGGTCCTGCAACACCAGGTGGACCCGTCCATAGCCCAGGCTTCTGGCAAGATCTTCGTCGGCAACCAGACCGTGAAACTCGATGTTGGGCAACCCCACAGCCTCGGCTCGTACCCGGCTCTCCATCGAACCTTGCCCGCGCACGATCATTCGAGCTTCGGGCATCGTCTCGTTCAGCCGTCTGGCGAGGGCCAGGAGACGGTGGACTCCTTGTTTTCTCCCCAGGCTGCCGCTGTACATGACTGTCGGCTCCTCCGGCGAAGCTGCGGGTTCCCTTCCCGCGAGGATGTCGCGCACCCAGAGGGGAACCACCTCGATTGGACAAGCCACCCCCATCGCCCGGAGCACGCCCGACATCTGTGGGCTCAGGACGGCCAAGGAGTCCGGCCTGTTCAGGACCCAGGCCTCGACGCGCTCCATGGCCCGCCCGGCGGCCCGGTTCGGGACCAGGCCGGTTCCCCGAGCCAGGCCGGAAGAAAGGTCGTGGACGATGGTCAGGTGCCGGCCGCCGGAGGCGGTCAACGCCTTGCCCAGCAGCACCGGAAACATGCCGGGCGCGAAGCTTATGACGTAGCGGGTGCGAGGAATCCGCTTGCGGGCCAGTGCCCATCGGCCCCGAACCAGGAAATTCAGCTCCGAGACTATTCGTGCGATCGCAGAACCCGGCCTGGGCACGTAGGTTCGGAGGCGATGAACGGATACGCCGTCGATGATCTCGGAACCTGCTGCTTTTTCGTATCCCGGGTATTTCGCGAATTGGGGGTAGTAAGGCTCACCCGTGACGACCTGAACCGACAAGCCTTCCCGTTCACAGATCGCCTGTACGAGGTCCCTGGTATAGAACGCGGTACCTATCTTTTCGGGATAGTAGAACTGCGTAACCACTGTTACGTCGCTCATTTGGTGCCTGCGGTGAGTTTCTCGCGGTGGTCCGTTTCGCTGAAATCGGAAAGCGATACGACCATCCAGCGGTAGGTCGCTTCAATTCCCTCCCGCAGCTCGATCTTGGGCTTCCAGCCGAGTGAGGTGAGCCGGGAAACGTCCAGGACCTTTCGGGGAGTTCCGTCGGGGAAGGAGGTATTGAACCGAATCTCGCCCTCCCACCCGACGGTCTCGGTGATCAGCCGGACCAGGTCGACGATCCTTATGTCCCGTCCCGAGCCGACGTTGAGATACCACTCGCCGTCGTACCGCTGGAGGGCAAAGATCGAGGCGTCGGCCAGGTCGTCGACGTGGAGAAATTCGCGCTTGGGCCGGCCGCTTCCCCAAACCTCGACGGTTTTGGCTCCCGAAATCCGCGCCAGATGGATCTTGCGCAGCAGGGCCGGAAGCACGTGGCTGGATTGGGGGTCGAAGTTGTCGTTCGGTCCGTACAGGTTGGTCGGCATCAGTGAGATCGCGTCCATGTCGTACTGGCGGCGATACATCCTGGTGAGCTGGAGCGAAGCAATCTTGGCGATGGCGTACCCCTCGTTGGTCGGCTCGAGTGAGCCGGTGAGCAGAGCTTCTTCACGGATCGGCTGGGGAGCCAGACGCGGGTAGATGCAGGACGAGCCCAGCATGAGGAATCGTTCCACCCCGGCTCGGCGGGAGGCCTCGATGGTGTTCGAGGCGATCATGAGGTTGTCGTAGAGGAACTCGGCCTGACGAGAGCGATTCGCCTCGATCCCTCCCACGGTGCCGGCGGCCATCAGAACCACCTGCGGGCGAGTCGACAGCACGAATTTCTGGGTCGATCTCTGATTGCGCAGGTCCACATCGGCAGAGGTGGCGGTGATGAGCTCGTCGATCGGCTCCCGCTCCAGCCTGCGCACCAGCGCAGAGCCCACCAAACCCCTGTGCCCCGCGACCCAGACGCGCTTGCCGGTCAGATCGTAGGGGACGCTCATGCGCGGCTTTCGTCCATCGCCCTGGTCACGCTCGAGGCTGGGTCCCGCTGCCTCCACCTGCGCAAGCCCTCGGCAAGGTCGGTTTCAAATTCGTACCCTTCCTTCACGAGTGCGCCGGGCACGATATGGGTCGACTCCATGAGCTTGCGGACCCGGGTCCGTCCGATGCCCGTGCGAGTACCGAGTACGCTCTCCAGCTTTTCGAAGAACCACGCGGCGGCCAGCATCGGACCGCCCGGCGCGGTAAACATGGGGAGCGGAAGGCCCCACTCCTGGTGGAAGGTCTCGCAGATCTCACGAATCGAGTAGGGGTGCGGATAGCAGAGGTTATAGAGAAAAACCCGCCTGTCCAGGCCCAGCGCAAACTCGAAACTCCTGATGAGCTCGCCTACGTAGGAGCACGCCTTGATCGTGTCCGTCCTGCCCGGATAGATAAACGTGCGCCGCGTCAAGGCTCGGGCGAGGAGGGAGAAGTTGCCGAGCTCCCAGGGCCCGAAGATGACCGCAGGCCTCGCAATCACCAGTCTTCGGTCGGAGCGATCCAGTGCCCACTGCCTGTAGATGCCTTCGGCCTCCAATTTCGAGCGACCGTAGGCCGACACCGGAGCGGTCGGGGAGTTCTCGCCAAGGGGATGTTCGGATGGTCCGTACACCGAAATGGAGCTCGTGAAGCACAGCTTTTGCACGCCGACCGACTGGCAGTAGCCGGCCACGTTCTCGGCACCCGCCACGTTGGCTTCGAAGTACTCATGGTCCTTGTGGCCCGGCACCCGATGCACCGCGGCCAGGTTGTATACCTCCAGCGGTGGTTCGGCGATGTCGAACGGGATTGGCTTTCTTACATCGCACTCGACGAACTGGGCTCCTTCCCCCGGCTCACCAGGTTGAAGGTCTGCTACCGTCACGTCGTAGCCTTTGGACACCAGAGAAGGCACCAGGTGTTTGCCGATGAATCCGGAGCCTCCGAACACGACGGCTCTCACCCCTGGGCAACCTCACCGGAGCGCCCACCAATAAGGTCTGGGAGCTCAGGCCCCTCGCGGTCTCGCAAGCGAGGAATCGATGGTGGAGCAGCCGGGGGCCCGCAGAGCCCGGCAGTGTTGTCCGATCTCGTCCACAACGACAATAGGTGACCACGCATCAGATATGTGAGGTTACCACATTGAATCCGGAGGCTGGTCGGGTATCTCATGGGAATTAGGCCGGCGCGACTAGGGCTCTCCCAACCCGGCCCTTCCGGGATTTGCCGAAAGGATGGGCGTGCCATGGGGGTACTCGCCCATCGGGGTGACCTTCTCAACAATCAGCCAGGAGTCATTTCGGCTGAGGACTCGCTCCGAGAGCGACTCGTGCCCCTTGGTTACGACGAAGGTGGTGAGGTTCTGTCGGATGCCGTGGAACTGCTCCGGCGTCAGCTGGATAAATGCTTGACAGTCGCCGTCGCCGCACTCGCAGACCAGGGACATCTTCGCTCCCGCAATAATATCCGGCGTGTGGGCACCGATCCGCTCGTTGATCTCCCGGCCGACAAGCGAGAAGTCCCAAGTTTTGTTCACGCCCGCTTGGGGCTCTTCGTTACGCCCGTCAGCCGAAACGCCTTTTAGGAGGTCCATCGGAGCGAAGGAGTTGCTAGCTCTTCGGGAACAAGAAAAGTGTTGAATTTCGGCTGCTCCGCCATTCGAGCAAATCCCATCCAGACCACCCCGCTGTCAAATACGCACATAATAAGTGTGTACACCTGTGTTGTTATGTATAACATGTGAAGTCCAGAGTCAAACCAATTCCTGTTAATAATGGATAAAACGATCCGATAAGGTTGCCCCGGGCGCCTGCGTATTGCGCAATATAAGCGACGAGATCAATGGCGATGTCCGAACATCGCGCTGGAAGTGGCAGCCAGGGCGCCCGGTCGAAGCAAAGTGAGGGAAGAAAAGGTTGCAGCAAGCAAGGCGGAGCGGGAAAATAAACGTTAGGAGGTCGAAAGGATCGTTGAGAGGGCAAATGGCAAAACTGGCCGGTCGGCGGCCCCCGATCGCTTGGTTCCGCTGAAATTTCCCGACTTCAGGGACAAAGAGCGCATGGTGTCGACTAGGCTAGGCGCTGCAGGTAACACGCCGACACGTACGCAGTGTCCGAACAAGAATCCGATGGACGGGTGGGGAATGCTCGACGACCGCCGGCCTTGTTCCCCAGAAAACTGCCGGGGCGGGAGGAACAAATGAGACTGTTTGACCGGACCCTGCGGGCGCGACGCGAGGAGCTGGGACTTGGGCAGGCCCAATTGGCCGAACGGGTGGGAGTGACTCAACAGACAATCTCTCGATGGGAGAACGGCGAGGTGGTTCCTCCTCCCAAGCGCCTGGCCAGGGTCGCCAAAGCTCTGGACCTCGATCTCGATCGGATGCTTGCCTACGGGGGGTATCTGCCGAGCGCAGGGGACTGGCCCCGATGGCACGTGTTGAATCTCCTCCACGACCAGATGAACGAGCTTTCGGAGGACGAGCTTCTGCTGCTCATCCAGCGGGGAGTGGAGGAGCTTCGCAAACGGCTCGGCAGCTCGGAGCAAGAGGAGCCCGGAACGGCGAGCTGACGAACGGCTGGAGCGTTCATCGCCAAGCGCGGCGCTCGAGGACCGTGGTGGTCGCGGAGCCAGTGGTCACCGCTCTAGATGTATCCGAGCAGCTCGAGAAGCCGTAGAGCGAGGATCAGAGCCACAGCCGCCAACAGCGGAATTATCACGCTGGTCATCCATCGAACTCCTGATTGACGCGCAGGATCCGGCTCATATGCACGAATAAGCTCTCGACGGACCAACAGGACAATGAGGGGGACGATTGCGACGAGTCCCAGCCGCCCGGTGATCGCCCCATGATCGATCCCGGCCATGAAGCTGATTATCCGATCGGCCATGGCGGGCTCAGGCCGGCGCCTCCGTCCATCGCTCGACCTCCCGGATGCCGTCCACTCGCCCGAAGGCGGCTTTCGCCAATTGGGCGGTGGCCCCGCACAGGCTCAGTCCGAGGAGCGTCAGAAGGATGCGTTCGGTCGACCAGACCTTGAAATACAGCATGGCGACGGTGAGCAGCGTCTCCAGCGCGACGCTGAGGCCCACGGCGAGCGCTACCTCACTCGCCCACCCGCTGGGGCGATACAGCCCTACGATCGCCATCCCGGGAGCCAGCAACAAGAACAAGAACGCGGCGGTCGTTCGCAGAGGTGGCAGATCGACGAGCATCGAGAGCGCCAGCAATCCTGCGGAACCGATTATCAGCGCAGGTCTGGCCCAGGAATACCACGGGCTTCGGGAGCCTGGATCGATGGACGGCGGGGGCGCGGGTGTCCGCCTCATGAGCTCTTCGGGCGGAACATTCGGCTGGTCGAGCCACGATGGCCTCGCCTCCACGTCGCCCCAGACGGCCTCGGGCCGGGATTCCACCCAGGTGTCGCTGACGGACTGCTGCGGCAACGCCGAGGCAGTTGGCTCTTCGGTCCAGGTAGTGTTTGCGGGCTCGTCGATCAGAAGGTGTGAGGCGGAGTCCTCGCGTGGAGATCGTGCCGCAGGCTCTGCTTGGACGGCGCCGGCGGCGGGCTCGTCGAGCAACGAGCGGAATGTTGGCCCGTCGATCAGCGAGCGTAGTTCGGACTCTTCAAGCAACGAACGCAAGGCGGGCTCTTCCAGAAGAGGGCGTCTCGGAATCTGATCCCACACTGAGTGCCCTGCCGGCAGTTCGGTCCACAAGGGCCTTTGCGGCTCTTCCGGGAAGGGCCCCGTCTCCCGCTCCTCGAGCAAGTGCGGGCCTGTGGCGTCCTCGCTCCACAGCGGCCGCAATGGCTTCTGCGCCGATCGCCGCCTCGCCGGCCTCGAAACCTCCGTCGAAAGAAGCCTCAGAGGCTCGGACTCCGACGGTCCCTCTTCGCGGTGGGCGGACTGGTTGTGAGGGCGATCCGGCTCGAAGAAATCAACTGGATCTTCGAGTGCAAACGAGTCTTCGAAGTCGTTGGACGGATCGAGCGGCTCTTCCCGGGGGCGCGCTCCCGCCGAGTGAGCACCGTTCCAACTGTGCCTGGCCCCGTTTTGGGGAGCCGGCCCCGCGTGGCTACCTGAGACCGGATGGCTCTCCGCGAAGCTGCCTTCCATGCTCTCCGATGGGCCCAGCCGAACCCACTTGCCCAGGGAAGGGGTTCCGTAGTGATTGACGAGGAAGACAAGGTAGCGGCCCGGCGGGGCGATATTCGGGTTGTCGGGAGCAAATGCCTCAAGCACGCCGCTGCCTCGAGATTCGAACGGGACGTCCACCAATCGCTGCCCGGAGTCGATTCCATGCGAGACGGCCATTGGTCTCACCAGGCTGATCCTGCGGATGTCGGAATCGGCAGTCTTGATCGAGAATGGTTTTCCGAAGACGATCTGTTCGGGAACCTCATCCACCACCGGGCGGTCGCCATGGAACAGGTACGGAGGGTGGTACAGCTCGACTCTCAGCTCTCCGGAGCCGGATCGGTCGGTTGAGCCGGCGGTCAGAACCCTTCCGTCGGGAAGGAGAATTGCGCTCGAGTGCTCCAGCCGGGGCACCTCCGCAGCTGCCCCCAAAGTCCAAACACCTCGGGACGGTTCGTAAAGCTCCGCTTCGAGCGCTGCCGACCTGCCGGCCTGGTCAGAGCGGATTCCGCTGCAGACGAGGAGGGTGTGGTCGGGAAGGATGACGGTGTTGAAGCTGGCCCTACCGAAATGCATGGGTCGTGAGGTGCGCAGGACCGGTTCAGCTTGCGAAAGATCGATCACGTGAACGTCGGGTGTCGGAGGGCTACCTCCTCCGATGATCATCACGCGCTGGTCCTGAGCAGGGGGCAACAGCACGGTTTCGCCCTGCTCACGGAAGTCGATGAGGAAATCGGGGGGCCGCACAGCCGGCGGCAGCTCCTCGAATCCGCCCCCGGATCCGAGAATTCCGGGATTGATGAGCGTCCGGCCCCCGAAATGTTGTCCCGAATAAAACACCGAGCCTTCCTCCAGCAGAGTCAATTGCGGATATAGGGGCCAATCCAGCTCCGAATCCGAGCTCGCGGTCCAGCCGCTCGTCTTGTCGTAGGCGTGGATGCGGCTCTCGCCGGCCCCTCCGACCGCCAGCACGCTTCCGTCGCCCAGCTCAACCAGTGTCGGACAGGGCCCGCGCTCGGGGATGTCGTTCACTCTCAGGAAGTCTTCGGTTGCCGGGTCGAAGAGGTATGTCTCTTTCAAGCGAATTGCACTTCGCTCTTTGCCGCCCCCGGTTACAACCAGGCGCCCGTCGGAGAGAAAGCAGTGGGCGCCCAGAGAAAAGTCAGCCGGCAGGTTCCAGGTTCTCAGTCTGCCCGAATGCCAGTCCCACAGGCACGCACTGGGGGCCTGGTTCGCAGCACCGTTTTTCCTGCCTCCCGGCAGAAGCAGGACCTTGCCGGTCGGAAGAAGGGCTGCATGTGCGGCGGGGAAGGGCAGACGCTGCTCGAGAAGCTCCCAGACGCCCTCTACGCCCGGGTCACCCTGCCGTGAGCGCACTGCGGCTACTTCCGCAACCCGCATCGAAGAGCCAGTCTATACATATCAAGAGTGTGATACATGACCAAGAATTGTAGACCAACAAGCGTCGAAATTTTCACGACTTGCCCGCAAGGGCAAAAATCGCGGCGTCGGTGTTCGCGAAAACCGTGACGAAGTTCGGGGCGCCCTTTAAGGTATTCTCCAGGTCGAGCAGCCAGCGACGGTCGGAGCTGAACCCCAGCTGCCGCTCATCGGTCGGAGCGGGCAGGCCCAGAAGGTTGACCGCTTCCTTCTGGCCTTTGGTCACGATGAAGAAAGCTGCCGGTCCCTCCGGGCGCTCCAGGACCTCAGCGACACTGCGCCGCAGCGCCTCTTCGGAAGAGAACTCCAGCTCGTATTCGTCCAGCGTCCTGTAGTCGTAATCTTCGTAGTGTTTGTGTTTCCAGGGGAGGTTGGCGTCTGCGGCCAGCAGCAGCGACCCCTTGGGTGCCAGCTCGTAGAGCCGGGAAACTGCCTCGATCTCCCCGGAGGTGACGCGGTCGATGGTCTCGTTGCCGTATCTGGCCAGCAGGAACCCCGATAGCAGCACGAAGCTGAGCAGGGCGGCCAGCCCGGCCGTCTTTGCGGAGGGGGGCGTGCTCGAGGACCGGGAAGTAAATAGGCCTGCCACGAAGAGTGAGCAAAAAGGCAGGATCAGCAGGTAGAGGCGCAACAGCATCTCACCTCCGTACGGCTGCAGCAGCAAGAGGGGAAAAGGCGCTGCCACCAGGATCAGATGGGCCCGGTAGCCCTTGAGCATGCGCCGAATCCGCGTGGCCCCCCATGCCGCCAGGAGCCACACAAGCGCGGACATCGCCACCCGGCCGTAAACCACTGCGAGGTGCTCCGGGCTGCCTTGCAGCCGGCGCTCGACGTTGACCGCGGCCGACTCTCTCAGGCCGAGCGGATCGAAGACGAGTCCGAGGTGACCGGCAAGAAAGGTGACGGTCATGTAGCTGATCCAGGTTCCGATCAACACCGCCATCAGCGTGGGCAGCCCCCGCAAGGTCACCTGCCGAAAAAGGACCAGGAGAGCCACTCCCAGAAGCAGAGCGAAAGGGGTCAGTTGATGACTCGGCACTATCGCAGCAAAAGCGAGGATTGCAACAGTGGCCGCAACCATTCGCTCCCGCCCACCCGATTCCGGCGACTGGGTCTCGGGGTCTTCGCGGGGGGCGACAAGCGCCTCCGGCGTAGGCGCGACCCGACCTGGGCGACGGGCGATCGGCGCTGATTCGCCTCTTTTCGTCCGGAACCATTTGAGGAGGATGCCGAGCACCAACAGGTAGACAAAGTAGGCGAAAGCCTGAGGAGAAAAATAGTCCTGACCGATCCAGTTGGTGGTGTAGAAGAACCAGAGCGCCAGCCACATCGTCCTTCTGTCGGTGGTGGCCGCTTTGAAGATGACCGCCAGCGGCGCAAGGTAGAGAAGGTTGAAGAACACGGGGGCCCAGCGAATAAGTGCCACCGGGCCGGACAGAGCGGCCGCTTTGGTCACCAGCGCGCTCAGGCCAAAAAATCCGGGCCAGCTGAAGTAAGCGTCCAGGTTGGGATCGACCGAACGGTGGCGAATAATGTAGTCGGTTATGCCGGCGTGGCGCCAGGCGACGCTGAACGCCGGCTCGGTGAGGACGAGTGAGTTGATTCCGTGGAGCATGAAGATCCAGGTCGCGAGCTGAAGGAGGAGCAGGGGAGCCAGGATCTTCGGCTGAAACAGGGCGATTGCGAAACCTGCCGCGTACAAAATGAGCGCAACGAAGGTCTGAGGCGGAAGCACGGAGATGAGCCCCAGCCCGCTCATCGGGGCCAGGGCGATCCCTTGCAGCGAGTCGGCCCAGAGGACTGCAGCCGACGCCGTCAACGAAAAAGGAATGACGATCCCGGCAGCCGAATAGCTGAGCGGACTGCTCAAGCCGTGGCTGGGAGACTCTCGTGAGACGGCTACGCTCATTTTTCTCTTGGATCCTCCGGCTGGTCGGCGTAAAACGACCCCTGCGTCCGACGGGAAGCTACTCTATTCCTGTGTTTCAACTACCTGTGGGCGTGGAGAAAAACCTCGTAAGCCATCTGGCTACAGCCACCGTCCTGTAAATTGTATGTGTGAGCACCTATTGTAGGAGTGAACATCGCCGCTCGAGGGTTCGGTGCGCCCGTTTGATTGCGCTGCTCACCGGGATGGCGTTGGTTTCGACGGCCTGCGCCTCGACGGAGGGCAGGCCGGCTGCCGTCACGGATTTCGTCGAGGTGAGGACGGGCTCCGAGGTCGTGGGGGCCAGCCGGCTGCACCCGGGCGTGACACACACCCAGTTCACCGCCGACCTGGATAACCAGCCTGAGGCCGTGGCCGCCGCCAGGGGCCTCCTGGCAGCCCGAGGGCTGTTTCAGAACCAGCACATTATGGGCTGGGGAGCACTAAATCCCGAACCCTCGCCGGGCGAATATCGATGGGACAGCCTGGATTCGCGCATCGATCTGATACGCCAAACGTCTGGAATCCCGGTCATCACCCTGTGCTGCGCCCCTGATTGGATGAAAGGAGGGCCCCGGGGGAAGACCGATTGGTCGAAGATCAACGAAGCTCCCGCCGCCCGGCATTACACCGACTTCGCCGAGCTGGCCGGCAAGGTCGCCCGAAGGTACCCCGACGTCAGGTACTACCAGGTATGGCACGGGCTGAAGGGGTTTTACGACCCCAAGCTCCATCGATGGAACTACGAAGGCTACACCCGGCTCTACAACCTGGTTTATCGCGAGCTCAAGTCCGTGAACGCGGAGATTGCCGTTGGGGGACCGGTGGTCACGATGGACAGCTGGTCGGAAGAGCGTCTGATGACCAAGCCCTCGGCCCTGGGGGGGCCCTGGGGCGTTCTCGACCAGCGCGCTTTGGACGCCGTCGCCTACTGGCTGGAGCACAAGGAGGGCGCAGATTTCATCACCCTGGACCTATCGACGGCCAACAAGGACGGTGCTTCTCCGAGCGACGCATTCGACTCGCTCCTGAAGATCAACGACGTGTCGAAATGGATCAGCCAGCGTAGCGAGCTGCCGCTGTGGGCCGCCCGATGGCATCCCTTTCCCGGAAGCGCTCAGGAGTGGGGAGCCGCGGAACAGAGCGCGCTTCTCGCATCGGCCCTGGTTCAGATGATCAACTCGAACGTGCAGGTGGAGCTGCTCTGGCAGCCTCAGGCGAAGGGTCCCTCCTGTGTCGGCTGTCTGTGGACCGACACCAGGGCCGTCGGAGGCGGCCAGCCCACCGAGGCTTACACCTCGATCGATGCGGTAACCGCCAAGTTTCCGCCGGGTACGTCGATCGTGAGAACGACGACATCGTCGCCCGACGTCACCGCGCTCTCATCGCGGGAGGTCACCCTGTTGGTCAACGAGCTCCCTCAGCCGCAGGAGGTGAGCGTCGATGGCACTCGGACTTCGCTTGGCCCCCATGAGGTGCGCATAGTTGCCAGGCGAGGGCCCGGAGGCGTCTAGTACACCGCACCGGCGCTCGAGCTGCCGGCTGGGAAAAGGACCTCGGGCGATGCCCTCGATCGCCGATGCACCTAGGAGTGGCCCTGGCTGGGATCTCTTTTCAGCTCCTGCAGATGGTGCAGGATCAAGCCGGTGCGCGGGTGATCGTCGCCGTATGCCCTACGGCTCATCTGAAGAGCCCGCTGCCACACAGCCTCGGCCTCGTCTGAGTCGCCGAGGTTCTTGAGCGCGACCCCGAGGTTGGTCAGCACGTCGGAGATGCGCCGGTGGTCGGGAGCCAGGCATTGTTCGTAGGTGGAGAGTGCCCGACCGAGCAGTGTTTTTGCTCGAGAGTAGTCACCGGAGCCGATTGCAACGCTTCCGAGATTGTTCAGAACGGCCGCCACTTGCAGCTGCGCAGGCCCTCCGCCCTGGGGCAGCTCTGCAAGCATGGTCAATGCTCGTTCCAGGCTGGCGCCGGCTTCTTCGAGGAGCCCCAGTGCGAGGAGCACATTTCCGAGGTTGATGACCAGCGGTACCAGGCCGGGCGCCCTAGGTCCCTGTGCCGCTTCGGCTATCGAAACTGCTTGCTGCAGCCTCTCCCTGGCCTCCTCCAAACGGCCGAGGTCCTTCAACACCGCCCCCAGGTTTCCGTAGACGGTTGCAAGCCTCACGTTGGCCGGACCCAGCCGTTCGAGAAAGATGGCAGCAGCCAGCTCCTGGCTGGCTCGTGCGTTGTCGAGCTCTCCCAGCTCTTTCTGGACGATTCCGAGGTTGGTGAGTGCGGCGGCAACCCGGGGATCCCTCTCCCCGCCGGCGGTCCTGTAAATCTGCACTGCCTGCCAATGGAGTGACTTGGCATCGTCGAGCCTCCCCAGGCTCTTCTCCGCATTGCCGAGGTTGCTGAGCGCGCGGGCTACGTCGGGGTGCTGCGGGCCATGGCGAGCCAGGGCCAGCTGGACCTTACGCCTCAAGTCCTCGGCGATTTGGTCAAGATCGGATTGGTCGCCCATTGAAACTCAGCCGCGGGTGCGGTCGCCTCCTTAATTGCGATCAGCTCAGACCTGGAAAATTCCGAACTTCGTCTCAGCGGATGCCGGGCCTTCTCGACCTGGCTGCAAGGCAGCTTGACAACAGCATACGGGCCGGGTGCCGTCGACGCGGGGGCCCACGCGTGGGGCGGGGGATCATCCTACAATCATAATGTGTGGACAAGCACAGAAATAGTAACCCAGTTGATGATCAGAATTCCAAGAGCCAAGGCTGGTAGGGCGCCGGTCTGGCGCCGCAGACGGTTGGCCGTCGCCGCGCTGATGACGGTTCTTACCATCACGGCAGTGTTCTTGGGGACCCTCGCCGTCACTTCCGAGGCCGCGACGGTCCAGGGACAGCCCACCGCAGACTCCTACGTGCGCTCGGACTGGAACGCCAACTTCGGCACCTCGACCCAACTGTACGCACGATCCAGCGCGCCGGCCACGACCACGTTCCTCCGGTTCGACGTGCCGGGTGTGCAGGGCACCGTCACGAACGCGACCCTGAGGGTATTTGCGAAGACCAGCACCAGCTTCGGCCTGGAGGTCAGGTCAGTCCTTGGGCCGTGGAACGAGTCGACTCTGAAATACTCCAACGCTCCCCCGGTAGGCGCGGTCGCGGCACGAACCGGCGCGTATTCAGCAGGCGAGTGGGTTTCCATCGATGTCACGCCGCTGGTCACCACCGGAGCAGTCGATCTGGCGCTTACCACTCCCTCCACCGGCTTCCTGTCGGTGTCCAGCCGGGAGGTAAGTGCAGATGCGCCCCAGCTGGTGTTGGCCACTCAGAGCCCCAGCCCGTCTCCTTCACCGAGCCCTTCCTCGCCCTCTCCGACGGCGGTTTCGCAGGGCGACGCCACCGCCGACTCGTACGTGCGCTCGGACTGGAACGCCAATTTCGGCACCTCGACGCAGCTGTCCGCTCGATCGACCGCGCCGGCTACCACCGCCTACCTTCGGTTCAATCTGCCCGGGGTACAGGGCACGGTGACCAACGCGACGCTCAAGCTGTACACAAAGGCGAGCACCAGCTTTGGTGTGCAGATTCGGCCCGTGCTGGGAGCATGGGACGAGTCGACTCTGAAATACTCCAACGCTCCGGCCGTAGGGCCGCCCGCGGCAACGACCGGCGCGTTCTCCACCGGCCAGTGGGTTTTGATCGACGTCACTTCCATGGTCTCCACCGGCGCAGTAGATCTTGCGCTCACGACTCCATCCACCGGATTCGTGTCGGTCTCCAGCCGCGAGGTCACGGCGGAGGCACCCAAACTCGAGGTCAGGACCAAAGCCACCTACTACGTCGACGCTGCCGCCGGCAACGATGCCAACCCCGGGACCACCCCAGCGGCCGCGTGGAGAACGTTAACGAAGGTCAAGGACGCGGTTTTGGCTCCGGGCGACACCGTACTGTTCAACCGGGGAAACCAGTGGTCGGGGACCTTGAATCTTCAACGGAGTGGTACCGGCACCGGCCGCATCGTAATCGGATCGTACGGAGCCGGTCCGCTGCCGATTATCCAGAGTGGCCAGAGTTGTGTGTACGTGTTCGGCTCTTTTGTGACGATCAAAGAGCTGCAGACCCAGAACTGTGCATGGGGCGGCATAGACATCCACGGCTCCGACAACCGGGTCGAAGCCAACGTGATCGTCAACAACGCAGCCGGCGTCGTAATCAACACCGGGGCGATGCGAAACGTCATCGTCAACAACGAAATAAGGGACAACAACCGGATGTCGACCTTGACCCAAACCCCGACCAATGACGATAGCGGAGCGTTCGGAGTTGTCGTTGCGGGTGACGACAACGAGGTGGCCTACAACAAGATCTCCGGCAGCTACGCCATGTCTTTCGACTACGGGCAGGATGGTGCGGCACTGGAGGTTTACGGCGGGCAACGGAACTTCTTCCACCACAACGTGACCTCCCAAAACGACACCTTTGCGGAGCTGGGAGACTCTCGGGCCGCCGACAACACCTTTGCCTACAACACCTTCATCTCGACGCTCACCAAATCCTTTTTCCTGGTTACCCGAGGGCCGCAGGACACTTTTGGCCCGGTGCTTCGGACGCTCATGCACAACAACACCGTCTACCTGACCGGAGCGGAGAGCCAGGGAGTGGTTTGTTATGCCGGCTGCAGCACAGATCTGCTCACCGTCCGCAACAACATCATCCGTGCGGCCGGCAAGACCGGCTACGCGGATGGGCCCTTCATACAGACCAACAACCTGTTCTCGGGGTCGTTGTTCCAGGGCAACATCCTCGGCTTGCTGGAGCCCATTGTCATAATCCTGGACCCGGGTTTCGTGAACGCCGCGGTAGGCGACCTGCATTTGAATCCGCTGAGCCAGGCGATCGACCGGGGAGCGGAGCTGGGTTACCGGCAGGATCTGGACAAGCTGCCGGTGCCGGTCGACGGCAATTCCGATGGATCAGCTCTGCCGGACATCGGAGCTTTTGAGTTCCGTCCCTGACAGGACGCAACGCCGTCCAGATAGCCCTTTACCCCGTGGGCGGGTCGGGAAGGCTCGGCCGGAAGCTCGTTGTCACCATCGGGGCCACCGGCGGCAGCGGCGAGGCTGCAGGGGGCGGCGGAGCAGCGGGGGAGGGGCTGTCGCCGGCTGCACCTCCGCTGGGGATCGCTGGTGCAGCAGAACTGGCCTTCTGTGTCGATGAGCCAACAGCCAGTCTGGTGGTCGACTCGCCCGTCTCCGCCTGCACCGGAGCGACCGACAGGTCTTTGACGCTTGTCGCGATCGGCGAACAGTTTCGCCCGGCCTCGAAGTTTCCCTGCACGTTCAGTGTCATGCCGTCGAGGCTCTGGGGGAAGCTTGCGGCCGTGGTCAGGCCGATC
>JBBDRH010000411.1:1638-2753 GCA_040905645.1 Actinomycetota bacterium | reverse complement strand
ACATGGGCAGGTCCCTCTCCGTCTCGGGTTGGTTACCGAGGACCGCACGTGTACTCCGTCAACCAAGTATGGCAGAGCCGTTGGCATATGCCAACGGCTAATACCATCACCCTTTGGTTCGACCTCGGGGCCTCCAGCCAGCTCGTCCTGTTCATGTTCCTGACCACTCTGGCCGGTTCGGCCGCACTCATCCAGAGTCGTCAGCTCGGCGTCTCCGGCCGGATTCTGTCCACTCCGACCGGGACCCGCACGATCGTGGCCGGCGAGACCTTGGGCCGCTTCGGCGTGGCCCTAGTGCAGGGGCTGTACATCATGGTGGCCATCCTGCTGATCTTCCGGGTGAACTGGGGAAGCCCCCTGGCAGCGATCGCCATCGTGGTCCTGTTCGCGCTGGTGGGGGCCGGGGCCGCCACGCTGATGGGCGCCACCTTTCGCAACGACCAGCAAGCCGGCGGGATAGGCGTGGTGGCGGGCCTGGTGCTGGCCGCCTTGGGCGGAGCGATGATGCCGCTGGAGCTGTTCTCCCCCACCATGCAACAGGTGGCTCACTTGACGCCGCACGCCTGGGCGCTCGACGGGTTCGCCGAGCTTGTCCGCCGGGAGGGCACGATCGTGGATGTGCTGCCGGAGCTGGGTGTCCTGGCGGGCTACGCCATCGTGTTGCTGGCCTTGGCCGGCTGGCGCCTGCAGCGCAGCCTGACCCGTTAGGATTCAGCCATGTTCCCCGAGTCCGCAAAAGCCGCGGTCCGCTCCGGCGCCTTGGGCCACTTGGCCACGCTGAACGAGAGCGGCAGCGTGCACATATCCTTGTGCTGGGCGGGGGTGCGCGGCGACGAGCTGGTGGTTGCCACGCTGTTCGACCAGAAGAAGCTGCGCAACATGCGCCGCGATCCCCGGGTAACGATCTCCTTCCAGACCGACCGGGACAACCCCATGGGCCTAAGGGAGTACGTGGTGATCAAGGGCCGGGCTACGGTGACGGAGGGCGGGGCCCCCGAGCTGCTGGCCGAGCTCGCCAAGACGTACCTGGGCGCAGGAGTAAAGTTCCCGCCGATGCCCGATCCGCCGCCGGGCTTCGTCACGCGCATCTCGGTAGACCACCTCGGCGGTGTGGG
>JBBDRH010000411.1:0-1538 GCA_040905645.1 Actinomycetota bacterium | reverse complement strand
GGACCCCGACAGCCAAGGGAGAGCGATCGTGAAGTACATGCTGATCATGCGGGCCACGGATGAGACATACGAGGCATTTCAGAACATCGACTTCGACGAGATCATCGAGGCGATGGGCCGCTTCAACGACGAGATGGTCCGGGCCGGAGTGCTGGTCGCCGCCGAAGGTCTCGACGATGCCGGCAAGGGCGTGGTCGACGACTACGCCTCTCAGCCGCCCGTCGTCACCGACGGCCCGTACGGCGAGACCAAGGAGCTGTTCGACGGCTCCTGGATCCTCAACGTCGCCTCCCAACTAGCCGGGCAGGTCCTCCGACCGGCCGCCAGTGGGCTTGGTTGCTGAGGCCGCCCAGGACGAAGCTGACCGGAACCGGCAAGTCGCTCAGGCGCCGGGAGAGATGTGTGTTTCCCGGGAGCGGGAGCCGTCCAACCGGCGGGTCTTTGGTTGCTCCGGATTCACTCCTACAGTCCCGGGAACAAGTAGAAAGCCACCATGTACAGCAGGTTGTATGAGAAGTGCAGGGCGACCGCGGGCCACAGAGAGCCGGTCTTTACCCGGACCGCCAACATAGCCGCTCCCACCACCAAAACCATCGCCGTGGCCGGCCAGTAACCGTAATAGTGTCCGGCTGCGAACAGCACGGTCACCAGCACCGCTGCAACCCACTTGCCCGTTGAGCGCACAAACCCGGTGTACATCACCCCCCGGAATAGCAGCTCTTCCTCCAGCGGTGCCACAACGATCACAACGAAAACAAACAAAATTCGGGGCCACCCGGGCACCGATGCCATCTGCGAGAGCGGATCCTCGAACCCTTCGCCGGGTGGAAACAAGACCTGGACACCCACGGTAATAAGGGCTATCACGACCCCCACAAAGGCCGCCGCACCGAGCGCGCGGGCCCGCACCTTCACAAAACCAACCCTCGCCAGCGCGGCCTTCATGGTGGGCGCGGGCACGAACGCCCGGGTCAGCGCGAGGAGCACCGCCCCGCCGGCGATAGCTCCCACTGCTGCGCTCACATGCGGGAGACCGGAGCGGGGATCCTCGATGGCCCCCTGCGCGTCCCCCTGAATAGCTTCGTAGAGTGCGAAGGTGACACCAGCGACTACCACCCCGGTGAAGACCCAGAGCACGAAGACCAATGTCGCCTTGCCCGCGCCAAGCGGCTTGCGTTCGGGGGCTTCGGGGTGAAATTCAGGGGACAGAGACGGCGTCCGGCCGGGGGAGGGACTGTCATTCATGGGTCCCAAGTCTAGGGGGTACTGTCAAGATTTGTCTGAGGGACCTCCCCAAGGTAGCGGGGATACTGGCTCTGCTGTCGTTCTGGACCGGGAGGTATGCGAGGTCGCCGGATGACATTAAGGCCAACGATCGTAATCTGCGACGCATGCTAGGGCAGCCACAGAAGCATCTTCGGCGTCACCCGTCGCTATTTCCTTGTTGGCCCATCGTCGGCGAACTCATCGTCAACCTTGACTATCCGATCGGGGCCGAGGCTGACGGACCCAGGCTTCATCGTTCCTCGCTTAATCAA
>JBBDRH010000410.1:0-2755 GCA_040905645.1 Actinomycetota bacterium | reverse complement strand
AGGCATTTGTAGGCATAGAGGCCGGGCTCGGTCAGCGTGACGGTGATCTCTTCGTTGATGCGGCCCTTCCAGCCTTCCGCGCTGTCGGGGATCACATCAGCGATAGATTCCGAATTGTGGCTCGGATCCGTGGGCACAAAGGTCACGGTGTCGCCGGGCTCGATCTGCAGGAAGGCCGGCTCGAACTGCATGAGGCGCCCCTCCGAATCCCGGCTGAGCATCTGGACCTCGTAGTCCGCAGCAATGACTGCCGGCGCTGCGAAGGATGCAAGCCCGATGGCAGCCGCGAAAATTGCCGTCTTCATCTGTGAACTCCTGTGGTGAGGGTTACCCCTGCTGAGGGCTATTCCGCCGGGCCGAGATAGCGCTGGTAAGCCCAGCCGGTCTCGCCGGATGCAGTCGTCACTCGCGCCCAGCTGCCGTTCATCTCCGCGACCTGCACCGCCTCGTCCTGCTTCAGCACGAACAGCTTCCCGCTGTCGCTCGAGGGACCCGACCGCACATTGAGGCCGTTGGTGGTGACTCGCAGCCGTTGAATGTCCGGCGACTCTTCGGGAGCTTCTTCCGGCTCCGCTTGCGGTGTGGACACCCACAGTGTCGCCAGCTGCTGCCGCACAGGAGCTGCCTGCTCCGCAGGAGTGCTCGCGACCGGCGGCGAGATCGCTCCCGACTGCAGGGCGTGTTCGGTGAGTTCAGGCAAATGCGAAAGAAAGCTCGGCCGCTCGGCGGTCGCCACCTGCACCTGCTGGGGGCTCTCTGGCTCGCCGACCACGCTGTAGGACACAGCAGTTCCGACGGCAACCAGGCCCACCAATGCCAGGGCGGCAGCCTTCAAGCGCTTTCGCGAAATAATCATTCTCTGAGGCTTCACGTCTTCCTCCTGTTCGGAGATAGAAAGCCTCGGGCCCGTGCTCGGGTTCCGCCAGATTTGTGTATCACCGCGATTTGAGCGGAGATGCTGAATGATCTGGAAAGCACGCACTCGCCTTTGCCACGGCCCCTTACCGCCCGCGGCTCAGCCCCGGGCTCCCAGAACCTCCAGGTAGTGCGGGTTGTGCATGATCCCGAGCACGTTTCCGAACGGGTCGATCACCGAGGCGCCGACGAAGCCTTCGCCGAAGTCGCGGGGCGGATGGTGGAGCTTCGCCCCCATTTGCTGCAGGCGCTCCAGCAGGGCATGAACGTCGTCGACGTGCCAGTAGGCGATGGCACCGCCCGGCTGCGCCGCCGGGCCACCGCCGCCGAGGTCGGGAAGGTAGCGGCTGTCGAGGATGCCGAACTCGTGCTGGTAGTCGCCGATCCGGAACTCGATGTATTCCGGGCGCTGGAAATACGGCTCCACGCCCAGCAACTCGGTGTACCAGCGTTTCGCCGCTTCCAGGTCGCTGGTCTGGTAGGCGACGGTCGTAAGTCCGCGCAGTGTGGATTGATCGGTCATCGGGGGGCTCCTTCAGCTTTCGCCGGTACTGTTGCCGGCACGGGTACACTGCCCTTCCCTGCTGACAGGGCATGTCAGCAATGCCGTCGCGTCGACGGCGTTCGGGAGTCCCATTAGCGCCAGCTACGGTGTTACCCGGCTGTGAAAGCGTGTTCAAGAAAGGCCCGACGCTCCGTCGGCTGGCTCTGTGGTGGACCGCCCGTGCGAGGAGTCCCACCCCCGGCTAAGGCTGACCTTCGGCAGGCTCCCGCGGGCAGGGCGGATTGACGCTTTATGAAAACGTGTTCATTCTGGGGATGCCCTGCAACTCCAGCAGAGATTTGCTGTGTGACCGTCTCTTTCGACGTCCGACGGCCCACTACGACGATACCCATAGCAGTAATCGGATTTCACCATGCTCCTCGGCAATGCTCCCTGTTCCTGGGGCGTCAACTACCCGACCGGCAACAGCTACAGCTGGCAGCAATATCTCGACCAGGTGGCCGCGGCAGGCTACCGCGGCACGGAACTTGGCCCCTTCGGTTTCCTGCCGAAGGATCCGGCGGTCCTGCGGGATGAACTCGTCCGCCGTGGGCTGTCGCTCATCGGCGCAACCCATGTCCACACCTTCGGGGAGGCCGCTTCTGCACCGACCCTGATGGCGACGCTGCGCGAGCTCGCGACCCTTCTGAAAGGCCAGGGCGCAAAGCATCTGGTGATCATGGACGAGAGCAACTGGTATCCGGAAGCGGCCCAGGGCGTGCTCGACAGCGACGGCTGGAGCAGCCTGACCACCATGGTCCGGGAGGCGCAGTCGCTGGTGGAAGGCGAGTATGGCCTGAAATTGAGCTTCCACCCTCATGTCGGTACCGGCGTCGAGCGGGAGGCCCAGATCGACCGGTTGCTGGACGAGACCAGCGTCGACCTCTGCTTCGACACCGGCCACCACGCCTTCTGGGACCAGGACCCGCTCGCCTACATGGAGAAGGTCTGGGACCGCGTCGCCTACATGCACCTCAAGAACGTCGACAGCGCCGTGCGGGCGCGGGTGCTCGACGGCTCCCTCAGCGTCAACGAATCCTATGACGAGGGGGTGATGTGCCCGCTGCCGGACGGCGTGGTCGATATCCGCGCCGTGATGCGCTTTCTCGAAGATCGCGCCTACAATGGCCCGGTGGTCGTCGAACAGGACTATGCTGTCAATGCCCCGGAGACCCCTGAGCAACTGGCGCGGCGCAACCTCGCCTACATGAACGAGATCGCCTGATGACGGCACAGCTTTCCGTCGGCCTCATCGGCCTCGGCGAGGTGGCGCAGCTGATGCACCTGCCGCTGCTG
>JBBDRH010000409.1:0-2774 GCA_040905645.1 Actinomycetota bacterium | reverse complement strand
GTCTGGAATGGTCCGTGCCTCGTTTACTTTGCATAGCAGGCGATTTTACCCGCTACGACGAATACGCCGTCGGACAGATCAATCGCAACATCGAACTGCTCCGGTATCGGCGTTTTGGAGAAGACCTGCTTTTGCTCGAGCTCGTCAACGCCGTCACGGCCACGGAGACACCTGCGTCAGGGTCTCGGTCCGCCTCGTCGACGACCTACAAGCGCATCACCGAGACGCTCGACGAGCTCTCAGGTGAGCTACGGGACCTGTATGACAGGGTGCATGAAGAACTTTTGGCGCTGGGAGACGACGTGCAGGTGAAGACGCTCAAATACTACGTCGCCTATAAGCGGCTGAAGAACTTTGCGTGCGTGGAGGTCCATACGACGAAGCGGTGCGTGACCTGCTATCTAAAGGTCAATCCCGATGAGATCGAACTTGTGGAGGGCTTCACACGTGACGTTCGTGAGATCGGTCACTACGGGACGGGCGACCTCGAGGTCACGTTGCGCTCACGTAAAGATCTAGACCGCGCTCTGCCGCTCTTTGTCACCAGCTACGAGGCAAGCTGATGCCCGGCCACGTTTCAGAGGCTCAGTTCGAGAAGGATATCGAGGCGGTTCTGCTCCGAGGTGGGCCCGGCGGCGCGGAGGACGTGGTTCGAGAACCGCAGCCGGCGTATGGTGAGGGCCGTCCGGGCGGCTACCATCAGCGAAAGCCCGAGGCGTACGACCGGGGCCACTGCCTTATTCCCGACGATCTCATCGCTTTTGTGCAGGCCACGCAGCCGAAGGAGTGGAAGAAACTGGAGGCGCTGCACGGCAAGGATACGCGTAGGGAGTTCATACGCCGCATCGCGCGGGACGTCAAGAAACGCGGCACCCTACACGCCCTGAGAGAGGGCCTGAAGGTGTCCGGCACGCGTTTCGACCTCGCCTACTTTCGGCCCTCCTCCGGGCTGAACGAGGAGCACCGCCGGCGCTACCGGGCCAACATTTCCAGCGTCGTCCGCCAGCTGAAATACAGCCAGGCCAATGAAAACAGCTTAGACCTGGCCCTCTTCCTGAACGGACTGCCTCTCTTCACGGCCGAACTCAAGACCCAGCTCACCGGCCAAACGGTTCGTAACGCGATCGCCCAGTACAAACGGCGCGATCCGAAGGAGCCGGTCTTCCGCTCCGGAGTCTGCCTCGCGCACTTCGCCGTCGACCCCGACTACGTCTATTTTACGACGGGGCTGAAGGGCCGAAAGACACGCTTCTTCCCGTTCAACCAGGGTTGGACCGGCGGTGCCGGGAATCCGCCCGTGCAGGAGGGCTACGCCACCGCGTACTTGTGGGAGAGAATATGGGCGCGCGACAGCGTGCTGAACCTCATCCAGCACTTTATCCACGAGGTGCCAGAGACCGGCCCAAAGGATCAGGCGACCGGACGGAAGACGCTCATCTTTCCTCGCTATCACCAGCTCGACTCCGTGCGCCGCCTGATCCGAGACGCGAAGCGCACCGGGCCCGGTCACCGGTACCTAATTCAGCACAGCGCCGGGAGCGGGAAGAGCTACTCGATTGCCTGGTTGGCCCACCAGCTCTCCGTGCTCCACGACGAGTCGGATGAGCGCGTGTTTGATTCCATCATCGTGATCACCGACCGGCGCGTGCTCGACAAGCAGCTCCAGCAGACCATCCGCCAGCTGGAGAAGACCAGAGGGGTGGTAGCCAACATCCAGGAGGGCGCCAGGGAGCTGCAGCAGGCCCTCGAATCGGAAAAGAACGTCATCGTCTCCACGCTGCAGAAATTCCCGTACATCACCGAGGCAATCGGACGGCTTCCCGGCACGAGCTTCGCCGTGATCATCGACGAGGCCCACTCCTCCCAGTCCGGGGAGATGACGAAGAGCCTCAAGAAGGTGCTCAGCGTCGATTCGCTGGAGGAGGCCGAAGAGGAGGATCAGATCGAAGACATCGAAGACCAGCTCATCGCCGAAATGAAGGCGCGCGGGCCGCAGCCGAACGTGAGCAGCTTCGCCTTCACCGCCACGCCGAAGAATAAGACGCTCGAGCTCTTCGGCACGAAACAGCCCGATGGCACCTTCCAGCCCTTCGACATCTACAGCATGCGGCAGGCCATCGAGGAGAAGTTCATCCTCGACGTGCTCGAGAATTACACGACCTATCAGACGTACTGGAAGCTTCTCAAGAAGACCGAGAACGACCCCGCCTACGATAAGCAGAAGGCCGCGCGGCTGCTGGCGGCTTTCGCGGGGCTCCACGAGCACACGATCCGCAAGAAGCTGGAGATCATGGTGGAGCACTTCCACCAGAACGTGCAGCACCGCATCAAGGGAAGGGCGAAAGCCATGATCGTCACCCGGTCGCGGCTCCACGCGGTGCGCTACGCCCTTGCGCTGAAGAGCTACCTCAGGGAGCGGGAGCTAGGCTATGGCGCGCTCGTTGCCTTCTCGGGTACGGTGCGAGATCCGGACTCGGGGCTGGAATACACCGAATCCCAGATGAATGGGCTCCCGGACACCCAGACGAAGCAGGCCTTCGAGCGGCCCGACCAGCGCTTTCTGGTAGTGGCCAACAAGTTTCAGACGGGCTTCGACCAGCCGCTCTTGCATACGATGTATGTCGATAAGAAGCTCGGCGGCGTAAACGCTGTGCAGACGCTCTCTCGCCTAAACCGCACGCATCCGGACAAGGACGAGTGCATGGTGCTCGATTTTGCGAACGAGGCGGCGGCCATCAAGGCGTCGTTCGAGGACTACTACGAGCGGACGCTCC
>JBBDRH010000408.1:0-2815 GCA_040905645.1 Actinomycetota bacterium | reverse complement strand
CCCCATCGAGAGGGCTTCCGCCGACTTCTTGTCGACCGGGCTCTCGCCCGTCTCATCGCCGATGCAGTTCATCAGGGCGCTCCTGCAGGAGAGGGGAGTGCTGACCGCCCTGGACCTGGAGGAGGCCCGCAACGGGAGCACGGTGAAGGTGGCCGGAGTGGTGACCCATCGCCAGAGGCCGGCCACGGCCAAGGGGACCACATTCGTGAGCCTCGAGGACGAGACCGGCCTGGTCAATGTGATCTGCACCAAGGGGGTCTGGGATCGCTACCGAAAAGTGGCCCGATCCGCCAAGGCTCTGCTGATCACAGGGCGCCTGGAACGAGCGGAAGGCGTGATCAACCTGTCGGCGAAGAAGTTCGAGAATCTGAGCCTCTCATTGGAGGACCACCTGAAGGCCAGAGATTTTCGGTAGCCGAGCATGAGTCAGGCTTTGTCAACGTAGTCTGGGTCGAGACTGCATGGGCAGCGGATAAGGAGAATCCTGTGGCAGATGCCTCGCCCGTTTCCGATAGATGGGGACCTGATTCGGCCTGCTTTGATGCCCTTAGGGTTTGGACCGATCCTCAGGCGCTCGCCGTTTTTTGCAAGCTCGCAGCGTCGCTGCGTGGTGCCGGATTTCCAAACCAGGAGCCGGGACCCAACCAGTATCTTTCGAGATTCGCGGGCGGTTGGCCGGTGCCCACCAACGAGCTGTCGCCACACCTCAATCGGGCCGACCTCCAGCTTCTCGAGGAGTTCGGAAGCGCCGACATTGAGGGCGACAGAATCACGCCACGGTTCGCCATCTTCGCCGCCGGAGACGTTCTTGCCGTAATTCCCCGTCCAACCTGCTTCGACGAGGTCGTCTATCTGGGACCGGATTCCAAGTGGCTCGTCGAGGTTGCTTGCAGATTGGCTCCCGGGGGCGACCGGGCCGTGGAGCTGGGCGCCGGTCACGGGTACCTGTCGGCCGCCCTCTCCAACCGATACCGCTTCACTCTGGCCACCGATGTTCGGCCCTGGACCGCAGCGGTAGCCGCCATCACTCTGGCCATGAACATGCAGCCGGCCGGAAAGTCTGCCGTTTGTGCAGCTGACGTAGCCCGCGGCCTTCGGCCCAGGAGCTTTGACCTGGTGACGGGCAACCCACCCTGGGTTCCCAATCGGGACGAAACCAGGGCGCGCCGGCTGTTCGCCGACGGCGGACCTACCGGTTTCGAGCTGCCCCGGCGCTTCATCTCCGAGGGATCGGCTCTGATCGCTCCAGGCGGGATTGGCATGTTTAATTGTGTCGACGCCCGCTTTTCAGGCGGAAGAGAGCCGCTGGTGGAGCTGATTCGGGAGCTGGAGCTGGATGGCTGCGGAGTAGAGATCGAGGAAGTGCCGGGAGACCAGCAGTGGCCCGATCGCACCGAGGAGCTCGGGGCACTGAATCCCGATCTGGAGCGAGCAAGACTTGTTTCGGTAGTTGTAAAACGCTGGTGAACGCCCGCAGGTTCGAGCACCCGAGCCGTCGTTGGGCAACCACCTGAAAGTTCAGACTTGAACCGAGAATCTCGACGGGAACCGTGCGACAGCGAGCTCCGTCAAACAGGTTGTTCCGGAATGGAGGAAACGGTAAATGAGCTCAAAAAGTCGCAGAGCCGCCGCGGTGGCAGCGTTCGTGTTTGTCGTTGGGGCGTTGGTGGGATGTGCAAGCGGAGGCACGGGATCGGATAGGGAACCTCCCACGATTAGCGCCCGGGGCATCGGGCGGGTGGCCGGTGTGCCCGACACCATCGTGATTACCTTGGGGGTAGAGAGCGAATCGGCGCAGGCATCGGAAGCTCTGGCCCGGAACAACGAGCGTACCAAGGCGGTCATCGACCTGCTCAAGCAAACGGGGGTTGCCGAGGAGGATATTCAGACTTCCCAGTTCTCCATCAATCCGAGGTTCGATAACGAAGGGAGGGCAATCGTCGGTTACTTCGTGACCAACCTGCTCACCGCCCGGGTTTCCGATGATGTGGATGCCGGAGCTTTGATCGACAAGGCCGCTCAGGCCGCGGCCAACGACATCAGAGTTCAATCGATCCACTTCGAGATCGACGACAAGGGCTCCCTCTACGAAGACGCTCGCAGGGAGGCGGTTGAAGAGGCAAATAAACAGGCCGAGCAGCTGGCGGAGGCGGCCGGAGTCGAACTCGGGAGCGTACGGTCGATCACCGAGTCCCTCGCGGTTCAGCCTCCGGTGCCGCTTCTGGCGCGGACCGGCGGGGAGGGCGCGCCCAGCGTCCCTCTTGAGCAGGGATCGCAGGAGATCACGCTCGAGGTTCAGGTTGTGTACGAGATCTCCGGCTAGTTGATCATTCCTTCGGCGGGGCGATGGGTGGTACCGCAGTCCATCGGCAGAATCAGGTTTTTATCCGAGCGCCTTCAATGCACGAGGAAGGTCAGGGGGAACGTCCCCTGGACCACCGCACCTCGAATCATCCTGGGCGACGAGCTTGCCAACACCACTGCGACTGCCAGCATCGATCCGCAGGTGAATGTGACCAGAGTCAGCCCTTCCGACTCGCGGCCGCTTCCGCAGATCACCAGTCCCGCAAAGCTCCCGATGGCGAGGAACAGGTTGTAGAAACCCTGGTTGAAGGCCAGCAGCCTGGTGGTTTCCGCCTCCCGCTCACTCATTCCGAAGCGTTGCCGGACCTGAGGACGCGTCCACCACAGACTCTCCATACAGAAGAAAAGCACGTGAATGATCCCGGCGAGGGCCGCGGCTATGCACATGGCAGTCAGCATTCAGGCCTCAGCCGTTCTGATCGTACGCGGCCGCCAGCAGGCTCAAGACCTC
>JBBDRH010000407.1:8645-17241 GCA_040905645.1 Actinomycetota bacterium | reverse complement strand
GTCCTGCACTTCTTCCTCTCGCTCACGCTGCTGGCCCTCCTTACCTTCGTCACCGCGCAGAGCGTCCAGCCGAGGGGAGGCGGGTTTGACGCGCTCGCCCGGCACGCCGCTCTCGCCACCGCCGGAGCATTTGTGGTGCTGATGTTCGGAGCGCTGGTGGTGCAGCGGGAGGCGGGATCGGCCTTTTCCGACTGGCCGCTGATGAATGGCTCCCTGCTGCCCCCGGAGGGCGAAAAGGCGCTGATTCACTACACCCACCGGCTGGTCGCCGGCCTGCTGGGGATAGCGCTGATCCATCTGGCGATCCGGGTCACCCGGCGCGAGCCGAGGGACAGGACCTTGATGATGCTCGCTCACTCGGCGGCGAGCCTGTGGGTGGTTCAAGTGGTCATCGGCGGGGCCAACGTCCTGTCGGGATCCGCGCCGTGGACGGTGGTGGCTCACGTGCTGACCGGCGCCCTGCTGTGGGTTAGCCTGGTTGCACTCAGCGTCCTGGCTTACCGAAGGGCTCCCGCGCAGGTCGATGTCCGGGGTAAAGCCGCCCCCGACTCCGACACCCCAACCGCCGTCACGAGCAAGGTCAAGGCCTATTTCATGCTGACCAAGCCGAGGATCATCGAGCTGCTTCTGATCACCACGGTACCGGCGATGATCGTCGCCCAGGAGGGCTGGCCGCCGGCCTGGCTGGTGGTGGCGACCCTGGTCGGGGGCAGTCTGGCCGCAGGTTCGGCCAATGCGATCAACTGCTACCTGGACCGGGACATCGACGAAAAAATGCTCCGGACCTCCATCCGGCCGCTCCCCAAGCACCAGGTGGAACCGGCCAACGCTCTTCGGTTCGGAGTGGTTCTGGGAGTGATCAGCTTTGTCTTCTTGAGCTACACCGTGAATCGAATCGCCGCTCTTCTGTCGCTGTCGGCCATCCTGTTCTACGTCTTCGTGTACACGATCGGTCTCAAACGCTACACGCCCTCCAACATCGTCATCGGCGGGGCCGCCGGGGCGGCTCCTGCATTGATCGGGTGGGCCGCAGTCACCGGCAGCATCGGCAGACCGGCCTGGGTGCTGTTCGCGATCATCTTCTACTGGACGCCGCCGCATTTCTGGGCGCTGGCGCTGCGCTACTCGGACGAGTACAAGGCTGCCGGAGTGCCGATGCTGCCGGTGGTGAGGGGAGTACCCGAGACCACTCGCCAGATCCTGCTGTACGCAGTAGTCCTTTTTGCAGTGAGCCTGCTGCTCTACCCGGTCGGCAGGCTGGGACTTCTTTATCTGATCTCCGCGGTGGTGCTGGGACTCGCGTTCATCCTCTACTCGATCAGATTGCGCTCCAAGCCCGATCACAAGGCTGCGATGGGCTTGTTCCACTTCTCGATCAGCTACCTGGTCCTCTTGTTCGTCGCCCTTGCCGCCGACCGGCTGCTGAACGTTCCGGCAGTCGAGTCGGCTTACGTGCCGATCCTGCTCGCGGCTGCGACGGTGTTCGTGACCTTCTCGGTTGCGATCCTGCTCGCGGTAGTGGGTTACAAGCGGCCGGAGGGAGTGCCGGGCAGGCTGAGAGTGATGGCGGTCGAGGTTGCCTGGACCCTTCTGCCCTTGATCATGATGGGCCTGCTCTTCCTGATGTCCTGGAACACCCAGGCTCTAGCTTCACCTTGAACTTCGACACCAAGGCGATCCATGCGGGCCAGGAGCCCGACTCCCTCACCGGGTCCGCCGCAGTTCCCATCTATCAGACCGCCACCTTCGTGCAACGGGAGCAGGACCCGGGCTACGTCTACTCCCGGATAGCGAACCCGACCCGGACCGCTCTCGAGACCTGTCTGGCGGCCTTGGAGGAGGCGGAGGCAGGGTTTGCGTTCGCGTCCGGTATGGCCGCCGAGGACGCCGTCATGCGGCTGCTGAACCCGGGCGACCACGTGGTGATGGGTGTCGATGCCTACGGAGGCACTCGTAGGCTGTTCGACCAAGTGCTGACGAGGTTCGGGCTGACCTTCACCTCCGTCGATACCTCCTCGACCGAGGGGGTCAAGGCAGGGCTGCGGCCCGAGACGAAGATGATCTGGCTGGAGTCGCCGACGAACCCGGGCCTCCAGATCGCCGATATTGCCGCCCTCTCCGAGCTCGGTCACGCTCGGGGGGCGCTCGTTGTGGTCGACAACACCTTCGCCACCCCCTATCTGCAGCGGCCGATCGCCCTCGGGGCGGACATGGTCGTGCACTCCATGACCAAGTACCTGGGAGGCCACTCGGATGTCGTCGGCGGGGCGGTCTGCGTGAAGGACCCCGCAATCGCCAAGGATCTGGGATTCATCCAGCGTACCGTGGGCGCCGTCGCCGGTCCGTTCGACTCCTGGCTGGTGCTGCGAGGCATCAAGACACTGGGGATTCGTATGCGAAGGCACTGCGAGAACGCAGCCGCGGTTGCCGAGTTCCTCTCTGCGCAGCCCAAAGTCGGAAACGTTTGGTACCCGGGGTTTCCAACGCACCCCGGCCATGAGGTCGCCAAGCGCCAGATGGACGGCTTCGGGGGGATGGTCCTGTTCGAGGCGGCGAGCGCCGAGGAGGCGCGCCGGATCATCTCCTCGACCAAGCTGTTCTTCCTCGCCGAGTCTCTGGGAGGGGTCGAGTCGCTCATCGGACATCCGGCGTCGATGTCTCACGCCAGCGTGGCTGGAACCC
This sequence comes from Actinomycetota bacterium, assembly GCA_040905645.1. GTDB lineage: Bacteria > Actinomycetota > CADDZG01 > JAHWKV01 > JAHWKV01 > JBBDRH01. The sequence goes on along the minus strand of JBBDRH010000407.1, from coordinate 14,559 downwards.
CCTACTCAGTGTCCGAAAAGGTCATCCGGTTATCGGTGGGGATCGAGGATCCGGCGGATCTGATCGAGGACCTGCGCTCGGCTATTTCGGGGTAAAAACCGCCGGGCCTCCTCGGGACCGGTTGGCCGGTCAGGGTCACCGTTTCTTCAGACTCATCCTGCATCGCGTTCCAGGGCCTGCTGAATGTAATAGCGCAGCGCCTCTCGGTTGGCGTCGGCAAGCTTGCGGATTTTCACGTGCTTAGCGTTCTTCCCCTTCCCTTTGAGCAACCCGTATTTGTCCTCAAACTCCGCGCCGAACGTAAACCCGAAAGTTATGTCCTGCTTGGTCGGACTGATCCATGCCAGAGTCGAGTTTCCTATCCACATCGGTAACCCGTAGCTGATTTTTTCGGTTGCGTGCGGGGCGCACTCGCGCATCAACTCTCGCAGCATGGCAACGATGTCATGGAATTCGGGCAGAACCTTGTGAGCAACAAAATCGTCAACCGTATTCATCGCCTCAACTCGTCTCGCTCGCAGGGAATTTCATGACCGCAGGAGCAGGAGGATTCCCGCCACGAGGCCGAAGGAGTGGGCGATGATCGGAGGCGCGAACGGCCCTCCTCGCATGACGACGAAGCCCACGAGACCGATCAGGCCGCTGACGATGCCGGTCCATCCCAGCCAGGCAGGAAAGACCGATCCGCCGAGCATCGCTCCGCCAAAAAGCGCGAAGGCCGCGTAGGAGAGCAACATGTGAGCGACGTAGAGCGAGCTCGTGAAACGATGGCGCGACTGGTAAGCGGGCGGGACTGCGCCGGTGGCTACCGTCGCCGCGGCGGCGCGGGGGGTCGCCGTCAACCGAAATAAGAGCGTCACCAGGAAGCCGAGGCAGCCCGACACGAAGGCGGCAAATCCGATGGTCGCCAGAAGTCCGCCACCGTCATCGCGCAGTAGTCGAAACATCGACGCCGCCGCCAGCACGCTCACGAGCGTTCCCGCGACCATCCAGGCGTGAATCCACAGCCATCGGCGAGGGCGTGCCTCAATTGCACGCATCATCAGATCGAGCGGCCGCTCGAACTCACGTACGAGCCAGAAACCAGCTCCAACCAGGAAGACGGCGAATGCCGCCACCAGCAGAACTCCTGTGGACTGTTGCATGGAGCTCATGGGAGCATCGAGCGTAAATCCGGGGTTATGCAGCGCCATTTAGCACCGATCGGACCCCGGTCGGTCAAAACGACAATGGGTTCGGCGGTGGCTTCGTCCCTCAAACTCGGACCAGACGATCTATCTGGGAGTCTTCCCAAACCGAAAACCGCGGGCAGGAAGTCCGCCATGCTTCCATTGTTTCAACATAGGTGCGACGGCGGAATGCCACCCAGCTCAAGAACTCGTAGGTGGAGGCAGTTGTTGATTCCGCCAAGTCGGTTGCTCCTCGATGTCTTCGCTCAGCTTGCCGAATGCGGCACAATTCCAGTTTGCTTAACCGGCCGGTTGTTAGGCAGCACTCTGCTTTCATGATTCATCCGTACTCAGAAAGATGGATCCGAAATCAATACTCACATTCGCGCATTTCAGTTAATCAACTACTTAAAGGTTCCGGACAGAGTCGCAGTTCCAGTTCACCTGCCCGCTGACATCGTTGCAGGACAATTCCCCAAGAACCAAACGCGACCCACGTATGCCAACGGCGTTTTGTCTGAAGAGTCGCTCTTGACTCAAAGAAACTAAACCCAACCCCCGCCACGACCAGGCGGCGGCGCTAAACCAGAACCTTTCTTCGTCGCTATTCATGAGTCCGGCTAACGTACTGCCGGCTCAGCCGCCGCCTGCGAAGCCGGCGGTCGGTTGCACTGGGCAGTTAGGCAGCAAGTCACGGACCCTCGAATGCTAAGTAGTGCGTTTTCGATTTTTGTACGCCGTTGATGAGAAAGGCGAGCATATATTCGGCAGCGTTTTTAACAGTTAGGTCTTGAGCCTCATCTGTAGTGCGGCCTAGATCTTGCGTTAGTGCTTCCAGCAAGTCCGGCGACAATCCGGTCCTTTCGTAATAGCGGTCGCCGAGGAGTTGGAGGAAACGCGGAGCGCACTGATCAAAGACTTCCTCTGGTACGTATAGGACCTCATCGGGCAGGTTATTCATCCAATTGATGTAATGACCATTCTCGGCAAGGCACAGTGCCACCCAGACGTCGTGTTCCGCGACGAGGTGGGTGTGTTCTTTCACGGTCTGCCTAACTAGCCTTTAGACAGACCTGGATAACACGCCAGGGCCTCGATAACTCGACTACTTCTTGCTCGGAGAGGGATGTTATCGACCTCGTTAATCGCCTGTTGCGCGTCGCTGGATCCTCCTCGGCCCCTATTCAGTGTAGGCGGGTCCAGCGACGGATTGACGCTCCTACGGAACGCCTTCCACCATTGTCGATGTCAGATCGGGTTCGATGGTTCCTTTCGAGGGCTCGTCGTCGGCATGCTTACGGATCCTTCTCGTGGCTAGGGTCCAGATTCCCGCGTATGCCAGCTCAACCAGCGCCAGGCCGGCCATCACGATCCGGGGCGGGTAAAGGTCGGCCAGGCGGCCCGCGGCGATCGAGCTTACGCCCACGGTCAGGCTCACCAGGCCCAGATCCATCGAGAGGATCCTTCCCCGGACGTAGTCGGGGGCGAGCCGCTGCAGCCCATAGCTCGATAGCACCCACTGGGCCCCTCCCCCCAGGTGGGCGATGACCGCCAGCCCGGCAGCCAGCCCCAACGCAGGTGAAGTCGATACGACCAGATAGGCACACCCGTACAGACCCATCGCCCAGCCGAGCGCCGTAAGCAGCCTCCGGTTGCTCGTCCCGACCAACTTGACGGCTACAAATGGGCCGAACAGCGCTCCCAGGCCTCGAGCCGCGAAGAGCAGCCCGATGCCCTGATCGCCTGACTTGAAGACATCGGTGGCGAGGATCGGAAGCAGGGCCACCACGCCCACCCCCAGCCCGAATCCACCCTTGGTGGCGAGCAGGGCGAGGATCCGCGAGTCCGATCTTGCGTAGGCGACACCTTCGCGAAACCCGGTCTTGGATCCGTGCCGTGACGGCCCCGATGCCGTGAAGTTGCCCTTGATTCGGACTATCAGCAGGGCGGAGAAGACGAAGGACGCTGCGTTGATGATGAACGCGGTGTCTCGACCGAAGTAGGTGGCCACCCAGCCACCCAGCGCTGCGCCGAGCGCCAGCATCGTGCCCCACGAGGCCGACATCAGCGTGTTCGCCGCGGCGAGCTCATCGTAGGAGACGAGATTGGGCAAGCTGGCTCCCGAGGCAGGGTAGAAAATCGCTCCGAAGGTCGAAATTCCGGTCAGGCACGCGATCCCGATCCACACCGTCGCACGCGAGTCCACCAGCAGCATTCCCAGAGCAAGAAACACCCTTATGACATCGGAGCCGATCATCAGGGTTCTACGGTTGAACCGGTCGGCCATCGGTCCCGCAATCGGTGCGATCAGGAATCCGGGAAGGATGGAGGCCGCCAGTACCAGGCCCGACGCCAGCGCCGAGCCGGTCAGCTCCAGGGTCAGGCCGAGCAGGGCGACGGTGTTGAACCAGTCGCCGCCCAGCGAGACGAGTTGAGCCGCCCACAGGCGCCGGAAGCTGGCGTTGGTTTTCAGAAGGCGGACGACCGCCGATCGGTTGCTCATCCTAGTGCGCCGGTATGTTCTCCAGCTCCACGTTCGCGGTCTCGGGAAGAGACCTCAGCATGAAGATGGCGGGAATATTCATGATCGCGGCAATTGCCACCACGTTGCCCATCTCGCCGAGCAGAGGAATGCCCGGCAGCGCCTCCGCCGTTCTCGGGTCCGCCAGCACCCCCACCATGATGGGTCCGACGATGCCCCCGATGGTGCCGAAGATCGAGCGGGCCACGCCCAGAGCCGTCGCCCTGATGTTGGTGGGGAACAGTTCGGAGGCGACTGCCGCCAGCACCGGGTTTATTCCGAAGCCGAAGAAGACGGCCCCAATGAGCGCCGGGAACATGAGCACGGGGTCGGTGATCTGAAAGACGAGGATTCCGAAGAGCATGCCGAGGATCAGAAACAGGGTTCCGGTCCGGCGCCTGCCGAACCTGTCGGCCAAGCGGCCGGCCAGGTAGTAGCCGGTGACTCCCAGGGGGTAGGCGACCGCCAGAAGCGTGGCGATGCTCGCGTCGCTGAAATTGAGGGTCACGCCCGCGTAGAAAGGCCACCAGGTGACCGCGCCCAACAAGGCAACGTGGCTGAAGAAGTACAGCCCGCCCACCTTCAGGATCAGCGGTCTGTAGCGGCCGGCCATGATCTGCCGTATCCGGTGCGTGTTGACCGCAACCCCGGCGGCGTGGGCCTTCTTCCAGCGCTCGGTCTCCTTAAGCTTCAACCGAAGGAATCCGATGCCGATCAGAGGAAGCAGTCCCACGAGGTACAGGATTCGCCAGCCGAGGGCCGTGTCCTTCACCAGCAGATGGAGCACGGCTACGATGGGCAGCCCGAACGCGCCCAGGGCAGTGAGGATGCCCAAGGCACGCCCTCGTCTCGATGCCGGGAACTCCTCGGCCACCATGGTGACCGCGGTGGCGTACTCGGCCAGCAGAAACGTTCGGGCGAAGAACTGGAATATCACAAAAGCGGTGAGGTTTTGAGAGGTGGCGGTCAGCCCGGTGAAGATCGTGTATGCGAAGGTCGTCCCGATCAGCAACGGACGCCTGCCGATCCGGTCACCCAGCATCGTGATGGCCAGGGCACCCAGGGCTCCCAGTCCGATCGGGATGATCGGCCCGGTTATGTTGGCGGTTTGGTCCAACGGTATGCCGAAGGACTCGGCCAGGTCTCTGAGAGCTACCGCGGCGATCGCGGTGTCGTAGCCTTCGAAGAAGGTGGCGGTGCCGAGCACCACCAGGAGCAGCCGGAGGTACCCGGGGCTCCTGGCTTCTTCGCTATCGGCCGGGGGCCCCTCCGATTCCGCAACCGGCGGCACGTCGGTCAAGGGGCCGGTTGTCTTATGGCCTCTGCAAACAAAGGCAGAGCCCGCTCGATCATTTCGTCGTTGGCGGTGAGTGAGATGCGAAAGAATCCGGGCAGCTCGAAGGTCGATCCCGGCAGGACGTAGACGTCCTGCCCGGCGAGCGCCTTGGTGAAGGCCAGATCGTCCTCCCAGGGCGAGCGGGCCACGATGTAAAAGGTGCCCTCCGGGATGGTGACCCGGTATCCCGCCCCGGTGAGGGCCTCGACCATGCGGTCCCGCTTCCTCTCCAGATGGGCGATGTCGATGGATAGCTTCTCGATGTCGGCCAGCGCGTGCTGTAGGAGCGCGTTCGGAAACGCCCAACCTGTGAGCGTCTGGGCCAGGAACAGGGCTTCGGCCACCTCGGCAGCATCGGGCATGCCGGGGGTTATGGCGATATAGCCGAGCCGCTGTCCCGGGGTGAGCAGCGTCTTGCCGTAGGTGTACAGGAGCAAGGAGTTGCCGTAGAACTCGGTAGGGCTGGGGTAGGAAGCTCCGTCGAAGACGATTCGTTTGTAGGCCTCGTCCGAAAAGAGGTAGATCGGGCGGCCGGCGGTTTCCGATGCCCCCGTCAGAACCTCGCTCAGCCTGGTCAATGTTTCGGATGAGTAGATCTTGCCGCCGGGATTGTTGGGGGAGTTGATGATGATCCCCCGGGTGCGGGGCGTGATCGCAGCTCGGACGCCATCGACGTCCAGGTCGAAGGTGTTCCGGTCGGCGTTGACTCTGACCGGCGTGGCGCCCACTGCCTCGATCAACGCCTCGTAGAAGAACCAGGGAGGGCTGATGAAGATGACCTCGTCGCCCGGGTCGACCAGGGCGCTCAGCGCTACCGCCAGTCCGGCGAAGGTTCCGTTGGTCATCAGGATGTGCTCCAAAGTGTAGGGCCGGCCGAGGCTACCGCTA
>JBBDRH010000407.1:0-8635 GCA_040905645.1 Actinomycetota bacterium | reverse complement strand
CTAAGGCTGTCCGCTACCACCTGAGTGGCCTCCGGCTCGTTCATCTTGTAGGCGAACCAGTCCTTGTCCTGAGGGACGGTGGCGCGCTGGAGCGCCTCGACGAAGCCCGGCAGAGCAGGCTCGTGAGGGTTGCCGAAGACGAAGTCGCACGCGCCGGGGTCCACGCGTCCGGCCATGGAAGGCGAGTTCAAAAGGTCGATGAGGCCGCTCAGGCTGTGGCTCAGCCCGCGGATCCTCCTGGAGATTGCGTTGGTCGCCAAGGGCCTCCTGAAGTCTAGATGTAGCCCCTCAGATGAGAGGTCTCGGCGACTCGTTGAACCCCGATGGCGTAGGCGGCCTCCCGCAACGGCACACTGCGAAGCTGGGCAAAGCTCGAGACTCGCTCGTAGGATTCAACCAGCTTCTCGGTGAGGCGCAGGTTTACCTCCTCCTCGTGCCAGCGGAACTGCTGGATGTTCTGGGTCCACTCGAAGTAGCTGACTATCACGCCGCCGGCATTGGCCAAGATGTCAGGCACCACCAGGACGCCCCGCTCGTTGAGGATCGCATCGGCGACCGGTGTGACGGGGTGGTTGGCGGCTTCGACCACGATCTTGCACTGCACCTTGTCGGCGTTGCCGGCGTGGATCACCTCGCCAAGCGCGGCAGGCAGCAGCACATCGACCGCCAGTGTCAGCAGCTCGTCGTTGGTGATGTTCAACGCACCTTCGAAGCCGACGACGGCTCCGGTCTCCATCTGGTGGCGCACCAGGGCCGGAATGTTCAACCCGGTTTCGCAGAAGATAGCGCCATCGGAGTCGGAGACCGCCACCACCCGGTAGCCTCGCTCATGGGCCACCCTCGCCGCCCAGCCGCCGACGTTGCCGAACCCCTGGATGGCCACGGTGCAGTCTTCGGGGTGCAGTCCCAGATCGCTCACCAGCTGTTCCATTACGATAATCGAGCCTCGCCCCGTGGCGGACTCTCTGCCGTACGACCCGCCCAGCGCGATCGGCTTCCCGGTAACGATCTCGGGCGTGTAGCCGTGGCGCTTGCCGTACTCGTCCATCATCCAGGCCATGGTCTGGGCATTGGTGTTCACATCGGGCGCGGGGATGTCCCGGTGGGGGCCCAGCAGGTGGCTGATCTGGTTGGTGTATACCCGGGTCATACGTTCGATCTCGGACGGGCTCAACCCCCGAGGTTCGACCTCAATACCGCCCTTGGCGCCTCCGAACGGGATGTCGACAACCGCTGCCTTCCAGGTCATGAGCGATGCCAGCGCCCGAACCTCGTCCACGTTGGCGCTGGGGTGGTAGCGGACTCCGCCCTTGTACGGGCCCCGCGCCCCGTTGTGCTGGATCCGGTAGCCGACCAGGACGTCGAGGCTCCCATCGTCCCGGCGCAGGGGCACCTGGACCCGCAGCTCCCGGTAGGTGCCGGCAAGGACCGCCTTCTTGGAGTCCGACAGGCCGTTGAGGTCGGCGGCCTTTTCGAAGAAGTAGGTTACGGCTTCAAACTGCCCCATGGTGTCGCCCATGGGGGCATTCTGTACCAAACCGCTAACCACTAGGCAGGCGGGTTGCGGCGGGCGTCCCTGAAGTCCTTGAACTTCTGTTTCATGCTGACAAGCAGGCGTTTGGCCCAGGCGAATTCCCATGACAGCACGGTCAGACCAAGGAAGATCAGCGGGAAGCCGGGGAAGACGGGCAGGATTGTCAAGGCGATACCGGCCACGACCAGGGTGCTGCCCAGGACCAGGACCACGAGCCGGCGAGTCTGCTTGATCGCAATGGTGCGAGGCATCTCCCTCGTGTGCCGAGCCTCAAACTGCTGGGTATCGTCGATCCTCATAAGCCAAGTGTAGCGTCGAGACGATTCTGGACAGAGATGCTCACCGGCAGCATCGCGTGCGAATAAGTAAGATGCCGCCCTATGGGCGACGAACCGGAGATCACTGGACGGTCTCTCCCAGCTTTACTTCGGCCCAACCGTCTGTTCGTTCGTCCCCGGCCAATGAGCCGTTGAGGGCTTGGCTCCAGCATCTGCCCGCTGGTCGAGAACATAATGACGTTGTACAATGATGCCTTGAAAAGAACCACCATTATGGCGGAAGAGGAGCTATTGGCCCGACTGCGTGCAATCGCACGTTCGGAAGGAGTTTCCTTGGCTGAAGTCATCCGCCAGGGGTTGGAGCTTCGTGCTTCGGGTGGTAGAAGGTTCGGTTTTGTGGGCGCGATCCGGTCGCAGGAGCCGACTGCCATCGTCGACGTTGATAACATGCAGCCGGAGCCCCAACCCTGGCGCTGATCATCGACACCGGGCCGCTGTTTGCAGCTCTCAACTCGAATGATCGTGATCATCGGCGCTGTGCCGAGCTGTTCGATACCGACGAGCAGGTGGTTGTGCCGGCACCGGTGGTCGTAGAGACGGAGTGGCTTGTGGTCTCCCGCCTCGGCGAGGGAGCCTTCGACCCGATTTTCGAGGACATGGGCACCGGAGCGCTGCGCGTTCTGGACCTAACTATGGCGGACTGGCAGCGGGTACGGACGTTGTGCGCCATCTATGCCGATCTAGGCTTGGGACTGGTGGACGCCAGCGTGATAGTCGCAGCCGAGAAGCTCAACGAAGAGACGATAGCCACCCTGGACCGCAGACACTTCTCGGTTGTACGACCGATTCACGTGGAGGCGCTCAGGCTTCTGCCCGACTAAGGCCGCTAACCAGCGCGCGGCGGCTGCCGGTAGCCGCTTCGTAGGGGTTCGGCACAGGCAGCATCGCGTGCGAATAAGTAAGATGGCGCCCTATGGGCGACGAAACAGAGGTCAGGACTCTCTCCCCGGACGACCGCAACCTGGGCATGGAGCTGGTGCGGGTCACCGAGGCCGCCGCACTTGCCGCGGCCCGCTGGATGGGCCGGGGCGACAAGGTGGCGGCGGACAAGGCCGCAGTCGACGCGATGCGGCTGATGATCTCAACCTGCACGATGGACGGCATCATCCTAATCGGCGAGGGCGCGAAGGACGACGCGCCGATGCTCTTCAACGGCGAGCAGGTGGGCAGCGGCGACGGTCCCATGGTGGACGTGGCGGTAGACCCCGTCGAGGGAACCACCATCACCTCGCGGGGAATGCCCGGAGGCATCTCGGTCATCGCGGTGGCAAGCCGGGGAGCCATGTTCGACCCCGGCCCGTGCTACTACATGGACAAGATCGCCACCGGCCCCGAGGCCGCGGATTCCATCGATCTAGCGGCTCCGGTGGCCTACAACATCAATGCCGTGGCCAAGGGCAAAGGCATCCACGTTGACGACGTGACGGTCATCATCATGGACAAGCCTCGCCACGATGGCCTGATCAAAGAGGTCAGAGAGGCGGGCGCCCGCATCCGGCTGATCACCGACGGCGACGTGGCCGCCGGCATCTCGGCAGCCAAATCGGGTACCGGAGTGGACCTGCTGCTCGGCACAGGAGGAACGCCGGAGGGAGTGATCACCGCAGCTGCGCTCAAGGCGATCGGCGGCAACATCATGGGCAGGCTGAACCCTCAGAGCGACGACGAGCGCAATGCGGTGCTGGATGCCGGCTACGACCTCGACCGGATCATCACCCAGGACGAGCTGGTCCAGGGCGACTGCTTCTTCGCCGCCACGGGAATCACCGGCGGCGATTTGCTGGAGGCGGTGCGCTACCACAAGGACGGAGCCAACACTCACTCGATAGTGATGCGCTCACGAACCGGAACGGTACGCCACATCTACGCCGATCACGACTGGCGCAAGCTCATGAAGTTCTCGACCATCCATTACGACTGAGAAGCCGGCCACGGAGCAGCGCGCGCTTCTGATCGACGCCGCCAGCCTCATCTACAGGGCGTTCTTTTCAACTCCGGACTCCGTCAAGGCGCCGGACGGCATGGTCGTGAACGCGGCCCATGGATTCATCAACATGCTCGCCCGGCTGGTCAACGATCGCGATCCCGACCTGCTCGTCTGTGCCCAGGACGTCCACTGGCGGCCACAGTGGCGAGTCGATCTGATCGCCAGCTACAAGACCCAGCGGACCCTTATGGACCCGGTCCCTGTCCTCGATGCCCAGATGCCGGTCCTCTTCGAAATTCTCGAGGGTCTCGAGGTCCCCCTCGCCGGAGCTCCGGAATACGAAGCCGAGGACGTCATCGGCGCCCTGATCCCCCGCATCTCCGGGCAGATCGAGATCGTCTCGGGGGACCGCGACCTGTTCCAGCTGGTTCGGGACCCGCAAGTGTGTGTGCTGTACCCCAAGCGAGGGGTGTCGGAGCTGACCCGGGTGACCGAGGGATACATTGAGGAGAAGTACGCCATTCCAGGCCGTTCGTACGGGGACTTTGCGATCCTGCGGGGTGACAACTCCGATGGCCTGCCCGGGGTGCCCGGCATCGGGGAGAAGACCGCAGCTGCGCTCATCAAGAAATATGGCACCCTGACCGCGGTGATCGAGGCCGCGATGACCGGCGACGGAGCGGGGGCGCTGGGCAAGGTCCGCAACAACCTCGACTACCTGGACCGGGCGGCGCAGGTAGTGCTGATCTCCGACGAGGCTCCGATAGGCGACGTGGACATGACCCGTCCGAGGTCAAAGCCGCGCTCGGCGGTGAAAGAGCTGGCCGAGCGCTACGGGCTGGGGAATGCGGTGGACCGGCTGACCTCTGCGCTTCAACGGACAGGCTAGCGCTAGCTGACGGCTTGACGGCCTAGCGGTTCGGCTAGGAAACCCTGGCCCAGATCTCCGGTTTGGTCAGCTTGGGCTTGTTGCAGCTTTCCGGACGGGGATCGCCGGTCGTGAGCTCGAGCTCGACCGTGTGGGTGGCCGAACCGGTGCGAAAAGTGACGAGGGCGCGACCCTCGCGTTGACTGACCCGCTCCACCGTCAAACCGTCGATCGTCGCAAACCCGGTTTCGAGCCTCACCAGGAACTCGGCACTCTGGACGATGGAGTCGTAAGCCGATCGGCCGCGATAGTGCGGAAGGTAGATTTCTCCCCGCCGATGCGCCTCGATGATTGCCGGCCCATCGTCCCGGCCTACCCGTCCGTAAAACAGGCCGTGGGGAAAACAAGCCATGTTGGCGGCGAAGCGATGACCCCCCTGGTGCGAAGATTCCCAGATCGGCGCCTCGATCGCCGTGAGAGAGTTCAGCAGCGCCCGGCCGTACTCGGCGCAGCAGGGGTCCCTCCGGCCGTGGGTGCAGACCAGGTAAGCCTCGTCCGCCCTGGTCCCGATACCGGGGGGCTCAGGGTGGAGAACGCTCTCCAGCTCGCAATCCAGCAGATCGGATGGGTTGCCGAGCCGAATCTTCTCCATCCAGACTCCGGCGGCTCCGGAGGCGGCGAGAAAGCAGGTAACCTCGGAGCTCTCATAACGTCCTGATCGCCGGCGAATCAGCATCACCCGGCAGCCCAACCGGGTGGTTCGTTTGGTCAGCTCTCCGGAGAAGCGCGGGTCCAGGTTGCTCTCGAACAGGGCGTCGGGCCCCCAGGGGCCGGGCTGCTCGAGCAGAATCCAGGACTGTGCAACCGGTGCGGTGCCGTAGAGCGGCTCCCCTGCGGAGCGGGCGATCGACGAGCAGCTCTGCCTGATCGCACCGGCGGTCGAATTCATCGCCATAGTCTTTCATCGATAGCCCTCCGGTTCGACATGTGGCTTAAGCAGCCGAAGATTGTGCCGATAAAACAAATAGCAATCATTTTCATCAAAGTCAGGGGCGGCGGCATGGAATCAAACATTGTCGATTGGGAAGAGGCGTATGAGTCCGCCGGGCTCTGGCCGATTGCCGTTGAGCTGCCGCACGGTGACATCGTCTACCTTCTCTGGTACCAGACCCGCAAGGAAGTCAGTCGCGTCGTGACCTCAGGGGGCCGGGCCGTGATTCTGCCGGACCTGCCGAGCGTCTCGGCGTTTCTCGTCGATTCGGAGGGCTTCGGCCTGGGTGACCCGGGCTGGGATGCGGCCCGCCGCCTGGTACGGATCGTGGGCGCCGATAAGCCAGATGAAACGACGATTCCCCGCCGCCTGGTGGGGCAATCGCTGGAGTGGCTGCAGCAGATCCCCATGTATCCCACCGCGGAGCAGACGGCGGAGCTCCTGAACTGCATCGACTTTTTGAGCGAGTGGCACTATACCCTGAAGGAGCTCGGCCTCATCGGCCGCTGGCCCACGGTGCTCGAGGGAGCGGCCAGCATTCTCGCCGAGTCGGTGATCTGGGGCTCGATCACCCCGATAGCGGCTTTCGAACGGGTTTACTTTCTCGGTCTGTGGCCGGTCATGGAGCGGCTGGTGTCCGACCTGTTGCAGCACACGATGCTGGTGAGCAGCAACCGCCCGGCAGCCTAGCAAGCTCCCCCGACCCGAATCGGATCAAAGACCCCGATCGCCGGCACAGGGCGTTGCCTGATTTGACCCCCGCGCGGGACGGGCGGCCCTCTCCAAACTTCACACAGGTCGACTCAACCTTGTTGCTAGGGCAACTGGTTGCAAATGCAACCAAAGGGAATATAGTTGCTTAAGCAACCGTTTGAACAGGCAAGACCAATGAGAGGAAATCTGACATGACCAACGTCGTCACTCAAACCTTGCCGCTGCTGCCGTTGAAAGACGGAGTGATACTGCCGCATATGGTAGTGACCATCTCGGTCGACGCCGAACGTGGGGACGAGGCCTACCAGGCAATCGCCGCGGCTCGTCGAGCTGAGGGGTTGGTTCTGCTGGTCCCCAGAATTGACGGCAAATACGCAAGCATTGGGACCGTTGGGAAGCTGGAAGAGTCCACTGAGGCCAGGATGCACGATGACGATGGAGACGACGTCTACATCGTCAGAGGCCTCCACAGGGCCGTCGTCGGCACCGGTGTCTCCGGTGAGGGCAAGGCCGTCTGGGTTCAGGCGGAGCCGCAAGCCGACCCGGCCACCTATGACAGCAAGGTTCATGAGCTCGCCAAGGAGTACCGGGCGATCGTCGAGAACATTCTCGAGCTGCGCGGAGAGCGCGGCGTCGCCCGGTTCCTGAGGGCGATCGACAACCCGGGCCACATGGCCGACACCTCGGGTTACGCCCCTTACCTGACCTTCGAGCAGAAAAAGGAAATCCTCGAGACCATCGACGTCGAGAAGCGTCTGGAGAAGCTGCTCGAGTGGAACAAGGCGGTCCTGCAGGACTACAGCCTGAAGGACAAGATTCGCGTCGACGTCGCTGAAGGTATGGAGAAGACCCAGCGCGAGTTCCTCCTGCGTCAGCAGATGGAAGCCATCCGCAAGGAGTTGGGCGAGGAGGGCGACGACGTGGTCGCCGAGTACCGTGCCAAGTTCGAGAAAATCGACCTGCCCGAGGAGATCCGCAAGGAGGTCAACCGCGAGCTCGACCGGCTTGAGCGCACCAGCGCCCAGAACCCCGAGCAGGGCTACATCCGCAACTACCTCGACTGGATGGTCGAGCTGCCGTGGGACCGCCGGTCCGACGACAACTTCGACATCAATGAGGCCCGGGCCGTCCTCGACAAGGACCACACCGGACTGGACGATGTGAAGGATCGCATCATCGAGTTCCTGGCTGTGAAGAAGCTTCGCGACGAGCGGGGCCTAGGTGCAGTCGGCGGCCGCGGTATGGGCGCCATCATCACGCTGGTAGGCCCTCCGGGAGTCGGTAAGACCTCGCTGGGCGAGTCGGTGGCCAAGGCCATGGGGCGCAAGTTCGTCCGCGTCTCGCTCGGCGGCATCCACGACGAGGCTGAGATCCGCGGACACCGCAGGACCTATGTGGGCGCTCTGCCGGGCCGCATCGTCCGGGCGCTGAAGGAAGCCGGCACCAAGAACCCGGTCATCATGCTCGATGAGATCGACAAGGTCGGTGCCGACTGGAGGGGCGATCCCTCATCGGCGCTGCTGGAGGTGCTGGACCCGGCTCAGAACCACTCGTTCCGGGACCACTACCTGGAGGTCGACCTCGACCTGTCCGAGGTGCTGTTCATCCCGACTGCCAACGTGTCCGAGACCATTCCCGGACCGCTGCAGGACCGGATGGAGATCGTCAGGCTTGACGGCTACACCGAGGACGAGAAGCTCGGCATCGCCAAGAACCACCTGATGGCCCGGCAGCTGGAACGCAACGGACTCACCGAGGGCGAGGTTCACATCACGGACGAGGGGATGATCAAGGTCATCGGCGACTACACCCGGGAGGCCGGCGTACGTAACCTCGAGCGTGAGCTCGGCAAGGTGCTGCGCAAGGCGGCCACCAAGATCGCTTCGGGCGAAGTCGTCCCGCCGCTCAACATCGGCGAGGGGGACATCCGGGAGTATCTGGGCAAGGTCCGCTTCCACTTCGAGGTTGCCGAGCGCACCAAGACCCCCGGCGTCGCCACGGGCCTGGCAGTCACCGGCCACGGCGGAGACGTTCTGTTCATCGAGGCGACCGAGATGGAGGGCAAGCCGGGCCTGACCCTGACCGGCCAGTTGGGCGACGTGATGAAGGAGTCGGCGCAGATTGCTCTCTCCTACGTGCGCAGCCACGCCGACGAGCTGGGCATCGAGGGCAGCTTCGAGAACAAGCACTTCCACGTGCACGTTCCTGCCGGAGCAGTACCGAAGGACGGTCCGTCGGCGGGCATCACGATGACCACGGCTCT
>JBBDRH010000406.1:0-2887 GCA_040905645.1 Actinomycetota bacterium | reverse complement strand
ATCGATCGATGATCGCCGAGGTGCTCGCCAACGACTACGTGCTCCTGGCCCTGAAGATGGGAGTTCTGCTCATCCTGCTGCCGGCCACGCTCGTGCTGGGCTGGGTCGAGCTCAAGGTCGGCGCCCACATGCAGCACCGGCTGGGTCCGATGTACCCCGGCGGCTTCCACGGCTGGGCGCAGACCCTTGCCGACGGGATCAAGTTCGTCCTCAAGGAGAACATCGTGCCGCGGGCCGCAGACCGGGCGGTGTTCGCCCTGGTTCCCTACATCACGATGCTGGGCGCCGCCCTGATCTTCGTGGTCATCCCGGCGGGGCCGAACCTGGTCATCGAAGACCTCGAGGTTGGGATCTTCTACGTGCTGGCCGCCTCCTCGGTTGGGGTGATAGGAGTGCTGATGGCGGGGTGGGCCTCGGCCAACAAATACTCCCTTCTTGGCGCTCTCCGGGCGGCGGCGCAGCTCATCGCCTACGAGCTGCCCCTGGTGCTGAGCGCCGCCGCGGTGGCGATGATGGCGGGATCACTTTCGCTCGTGGACATCGTCGAGGCTCAAAAGGAGCTGGTCGTCCTCGGCTTTCCGATTCCATTCATCGTCTTTCAAATCATCGGGTTCCCGATCTTCCTGGCCGCCGCGACCGCCGAGCTGACCCGTCCCCCGTTCGATATGCCGGTGGCGGAAGCGGAGCTGATCACCGGAGCTTTCACGGAGTACACGGGAATACGATTCGCGTTCAGCCTCTTCGCTTCCGAGTACATCGCGATGATCGGTCTGGCGGCTCTGGGCGCCACCATCTATATGGGGGGCTACCTGCCTCCCCACCTGGCGCTCGACTTCATTCCGGGGATCGTCTGGCTCGTTCTGAAGACGGGCACGCTTCTGTTCCTGCTGATCTGGATCCGCTGGACGTTTCCCAGACTGAGGGAGGACCAGCTGCAGAAGTTTGCCTGGAAGGTGCTCGTGCCGCTGTCGCTGGTCAACATCTTCCTGACCGGCGCCTTGAAGCTGACCCCACTGGTATGACCGAGGACGTGATGAGATGGCGATAGAACAGAGCGACTACCTCGATGAGCTCGTCCCGCAGAGTGAGCTGAAGGGCCTCTCGCCCTCCAAGCACAAGCGGACCACCTTTGGGATAGGGCTGCTGAAGGGAATGGGGATCACCCTCCGCCACCTGCTCTCCAAGGCCGTGACGATCGAGTACCCGGACGAAAAGGACAAGCTGCCCGTCCGCTCCCGGGGGGTCATCGCCCTCAAGGAGGAGAACTGCACGGTCTGCATGCTCTGCGCCAGGGAGTGCCCCGACTGGTGCATCTATATAGAAGGCCACAAATCGGTCCGCGAGAGCCCCTCGGGCAAGAAGGGCAAGAAGGTGAACATCCTCGACCGCTTTGCGATCGATTACGCCCTGTGCATGTACTGCGGCATCTGCGTGGAGGTCTGCCCCTACGACGCTTTGTTCTGGGCGCCGGAGTTCGAGTACGCCGAGCATGACATCACCGGGCTGACTCACGAGATGGACCAGCTCAAGGATTGGATGTACAGCGTGCTCCCGCCCGAGGAGCTCGAGGAGGGAGCAATGGGTCCGGCTACCAAGGTTGGGGAGGGTTAGAGGGCCGGTGCAGAACTACGTCTTCCTGGTCATTGCGGCCGTGACCACCTTTGCGGCGATACGTCTGGTCACCGTCAAAAACCTGGTTCACGGCGCCCTCTATCTGGTCGTGACCCTGCTGGGGGTGGCGATCGTCTTCCTCCTGCTGACCGCCGAGTTTGTGGCGTGGGTGCAGGTGCTTATTTACGTGGGCGCCGTGATCGTTCTGTTGTTGTTCGGCCTGATGTTGACCCGCGCCCCCATCGGGAAAACCGCGCTCGATCGCCAGCAGAGGTGGCTGGCCGTTCCGGTTGCCCTCGCTTTGTTCGGTGTGACCGTGCCGGTCCTGTGGAGGTTCTTCGAGGGCCAGAGCATCAGCTTCGGGACCGAGGGCGGTAACACCGAGGCCCTGGGCACGGAGATCTTCACCCGCTTCATTCTGCCTTTTGAGGTCGTGTCGGTTTTGTTGCTGGCCGCTCTGGTGGGGGCGGTCTTCCTGGCCAAGAGAGACTAGGGGCGTGCCGGTTACCTGGGTTCTCACGCTCGCCACGGCGCTGTTCTGCGTCGGGATCTACGGCGTGCTCGCCCGTCGCAACGCGGTGATCGTGCTCATGTCGATAGAGGTCATGCTCAACGCGGTCAACCTCAACTTCGTGGCCTTCAACAACATCGTCGAGGGGAGCCGCCTCGCCGGCCAGGTCTTCGCTCTGTTCGTGATCACCATCGCCGCGGCCGAGCTGGGCGTGGGCCTTGCGATAGTCCTCCTCGTCTACCGGAACCGCTTCACGGTCTCCCTGGATGAAGTGAACCTGATGAAATGGTGAACGACGTCCTGCAGTACGCCTGGCTTGTGCCGGTGTTTCCGTTCGTCGCGTTCTTCCTCATCATCTTCTTCGGCAAGAGGATGCCCAAGCAGGGTGCGGAGATCGGGATCCTGGGGATGCTGGCGTCCCTGGGCCTCTCCCTGCTGGTTTTCTTCGAGACGATCAGCTTGCTGAGCGGTCCCGAGGGGGCCGACTTTCACGGCTACGAAAAAAGCGTCCGCTGGCTGACCTTCGGGCCCGAAGGCTTCTTCGTGGAGCTGGGGGTCAAGGTCGACGGGCTTGCGGTGGTGATGCTGCTGGTCGTCTGCTTCGTCTCTTTGCTGGTTCACATCTACTCCACCGCCTACATGAAGGGCGACAAGCGCTTTACCTTTTTCTACGCGGTCCTCTCCCTGTTCACCTTCTCGATGCTCAACCTGGTGCTCGCCAACAACCTTATTCAGCTGCTGGTCGGCTGGGAGGGGGTGGGGGTC
>JBBDRH010000405.1:0-2892 GCA_040905645.1 Actinomycetota bacterium | reverse complement strand
ACCCCGAGCGCCAGGTCGTCTTCTACGCGATCGGCTTCGAGACCACCGCCCCCTCCACCGCGCTGACCCTCATGCGGGCCAAGGCCGAGGGAATCAAGAACTTCTCCGTAATGTGCAACCACGTGACGATCGTCCCGCCGCTCAAGGCGCTGCTCGAGTCTCCAGACCTTCGCCTTGACGCCTTCATCGGGCCGGGCCACGTCTCGACGGTTGTCGGTTGTCGGCCGTACGAGTTCATCACCAAGGACTACGCAACCCCCATCGTGGTCGCCGGGTTCGAGCCTCTCGACCTGCTTCACTCGGTCTCAATGATCATGAAGCAGCTGGCCGAGGGCCGTGCCGAGGTGGAGAACCAGTACGGCCGCGTTGTGCCCTGGGAGGGAAACCCCCGGGCTCTCGAGGTCCTGCAGGAGGTCTTCGAGCTGCGTCCCTACTTCGAGTGGCGAGGGCTGGGCTTCATCTCCCAAAGCGCGCTGAAGCTGTCCGACGCCTACTCCGAGTGGGACGCCGAGCTGAGGTACTCCACCCCGGGCGTGCGCGTCGCAGACCCCAAGGCCTGCCAGTGCGGCGAGGTCCTCAAGGGTGTCATCAAGCCGTGGGAGTGCAAGGTGTTCGGCACCGCGTGCACACCGGAAACGCCCATCGGCACCTGCATGGTCTCTTCGGAGGGCGCTTGCGCCGCTTACTACAACTTCGGGCGTTTTGCGCGGTCCAAAGCTCGCTCAAGCGCCTAGAAAGCCAAAATTGAGCGACCGCAGGGAGCGAATCCACGCAGTTCTCCGATCCGAAGGCCCGAAGGGCCGAGGCTCGTATTGAGCGACCGCAGGGAGCGAATCCACGCAGTTCTCCGATCCGAAGGCCCGAAGGGCCGAGGCTCGTGCCATGCCTGATTTAGAAGAGGAGGTACTGGCGCGCATCGAGCGCCAGCGCAAGCTCAAAGCACGCTTCCGGGACGACCACATCACCATGGCCCACGGTGCGGGGGGAAAGACTACCCACACCCTGGTCGAGGGGCTGTTTGCGCACGCGTTCTCGAACGCGGCGTTGGACGATCTTAGCGATGCCGCCAACCTCGAGATGGGGGGAGCGAGCATCGCCTTCACGACCGACGTCTATGTGGTCAAGCCCCTGACGTTTCCGGGTGGATCGATAGGTGAGCTGGCGGTGAACGGGACCGTCAACGACCTGGCGGTCAGCGGCGCCCGGCCGGTAGCGCTTTCGTCCGCCTACGTCATCGAGGAAGGCCTCGACGCCGACATTCTTCGCCACGAGGTCCACGCAATGGCCGAGGCCGCCCGCACTGCGGGCGTGTCGATAGTCTGCGGCGACACCAAGGTGGTGGAACGCGGCAAGTGCGACGGCATGTACATCTGCACGTCCGGCGTCGGCCTCAGAGATCCCAGGGCCAACCTCTCCTCACGAAGCGCGAGGCCCGGAGACCAGATCATCTGCTCCGGCTATGTAGGTGATCACGGCACCGCGATCATGCTCGCTCGCGGGGAGCTGGACCTGGACGCGGATGTGGAGTCGGACACTGCATCGGTTTGGAATCTGGTCGAGGCTCTCCTCGATGCAGCCGGCCCGGATCTCAGGGTGATGCGAGACCCGACCCGAGGGGGAGTGGCCACCGTGCTCAACGAGATCGCTCACGACTCGAACGTCGGAATGGTCCTGGATGAGGAGGCGGTTCCGGTCCGCTACCCGGTACGGGGCGCGTGCGAGATCCTGGGCATCGACCCGATGTACGTGGCCAACGAAGGCAAGCTGCTCGTGGTCGTAGCGGCGGAGAGCGCCGCCAGCGCCCTGGCAGCCCTGAAGGCCACGCCGGGCGGTGAGGATGCGGCTTTGATAGGGAGGGTGCAGGATCAGCCCGAAGGCATGGTGCTGGTTCGAACGGCCTTTGGCGGAACTAGAATCATGGACATGCTCATTGGAGATCCGCTGCCACGAATTTGCTAGAAACTTCTGTAATAGCCGCATACGCGGAGCGAGAGAGCATCGTCCGCAGCTTTTTCGAGAAGGAAGCTCCCAGGCTTTCCCACCTGTGCCTTGCGATGGCCGGCCGGTTCATACGCGGGGGCCGGCTAATCGCCTTCGGTGTGGGGCCGGCGGCGACCGATGCTCAGCACGTCTCGGTCGAGTTCGTCCACCCGGTTATCGTCGGCAAACGGGCCCTTCCGGCGCTGGCGCTGCCGAACGATGCTGCGTCCACCTCGGGCATGGCCGTCTCCGACCGCTCCGGATTTCTTGCCCGGCAGCTGGCCCTGGCGGGGGTGCCGGATGACATCGCCCTCGGGATGGTGCACGGTCCCGACGATCCGGGCCTCGACGCAGTGACGGCGGCTTTGAAGGAGGCGGGATCGCTCGGGATGCTTACGATAGCGCTGGGGGGCCCGGGGACTCCGCACGACGGCGCGGAGCATGTCTACTCGGTTCCCTCCGACGACCAGTACGTCGTCCAGGAGGTTCACGAGACCCTCTATCACGTCCTCTGGGAGTTGGTGCACGTTTTCTTCGAGCACAAAGGCCTGCTGGAGGACCGCCCCAAAGGGCTGGCTCACGACAGCGGGAGGTCCAGCTTCCTTTACCCGTTCCTGGCGGAGGCGGAGACCGATGCAGACCCGGTCCTCCAGGAGGTCGGCAGCTCGATCCTTCAAAAGTCGGAGGACGTCATCGCGATGCGAAACTCCTCCGTGGACCAGGAGGAGCTGGTCGAGACGGCGAAGCTGATAGCCGACCGAGTTCGCTCAGGAGGAAAGATCTTGATCTTCGGCAACGGCGGCTCCGCTACCGACGCCCAGGACTTTTGCGTAGATCTCGTGGCGCCGACCGGCGGCATGAAGCCGATCCCGGCGATCTCGCTCACCAACGACGCCGCGGTCGTGACGGCGG
>JBBDRH010000404.1:0-2893 GCA_040905645.1 Actinomycetota bacterium | reverse complement strand
GGAGAAGACGAGAAGCAAACAGAGGAGGGCCGCCGCGGCGCGCACGCGCCCTCCTCCGGAAGACCTAGAGCTGTAGATACTCGCGCAGCCTTGAGCGCAGCAGGACCTGCTTCAGGCGCCTGGAAAGCTTGGCCAGCTCGTTCAGCGATTGGGTGGCGCTCCTCCGGCCGTCGCCGCCGGCGCGGGCCAGGGGCAGGACCACCTGCTCGAACAGGCCCGCCTCTTTTTCGCAGAAGTTCTTGTACATCCTGAGGTGGCGGGCGTGGATCCCAAACTTGGCGAAGTCCTTGGCAATTTTGGCAACCATGAGGTCGTCCTCATTGAAGAACGACCCTCCGGCGGGCAGCGGGTGGGCGTGGACCAGCCCGAACTCCTGGAGCTCCTTGACCTCGTCCTCACTCAGGTTCGTGGCGTTGAGAAACTCGCTGAGGGTCATGCTCAAACCGCCCTCGAGAATCTCCAGCTCGTTCTCCTCCCGGGCGATGCGCACCACCGGCTCCTCCTGAGGCGGAGCGGCAACCGGCTCCTCGGTATCGGGAGACTCCTCTTCGGCGGGATCGAAGTGCTCGAGCCTCTTGCGGATCACCTTCAGGGGCACGAAGTGGTCGCGCTGCAGGCGAAGGATGTACCGGAGCTTGGCTAGATCGCTCTCGTAGAACCTTCGGTAGCCGGAGGCGGTTCTCTCCGGCTCGATCAGCCCCTCCGACTCCAGAAACCTCACTTTGGAGAGGGTCACATCGGGGAACTCGTCCGAGAGGGTCTTGATTACGTCGCCGATGCTCATGTAGTTGCGATAGCTCGTTGCGCTCACCTGCCGGTCGGCTTTCATACGGGCGCCTGGCCTTCCGTGAATATCACCAGCTTGAATTTGCCGATCTGAATCTCGTCGCCGTTGGACAGCGGCGCCTTTTCCACCCGGTTGCGGTTTACGAAGGTGCCGTTCAGGCTGTCGGAGTCGACGATCGTGAACTCATTGCCGTTGCGCCGGATCTCCGCGTGGCGGCGGGAAACCGTAACGTCGTCCAGGAAGATGTCGCTTCCCGCATCACGTCCGCAGGTGACCACGTCCTTCTCGAGAAAGAAGTTGGTCCCTGCGTCCGGCCCCTTCTTGACCACCAGGACCGCCTTTCCCTCACTCAGGTCCTCGAGCGGAAGCTGAACCTCCTCAGAGGGCTCTCCCGCGTCGACCGGCATGAACGAGATGGTGGTCTCGTTGGAATCTACGGGTTGAAGCGTGGCCCCGCATGCTCCGCAGAAATTGGCGCCCCTGGGATTGCGAGTTCCGCAGTTGTGACAGTACATTCGGTACCCTTTCGCCTGAGCGGACGACCCACTGTCCGGCTAACGCTCGTCGCCCTTGGAATCAGGCGAACACCGCTGCGCACTGGTGCTGGGCCGCTGCTTCGTATTCAATCTAAAGGATAACTAGAAGGTTAGGCAAGTATAATCTCGACCAAAGGGAACAACTGAGAGCGCTTCACGGGTACATGTGAGCGTCGTGTGCTCGCCCCACTCCTCCGAAAAGCCCTCCGCCAGACAAGTTTGGACCTCACTCGCGGTCGTGGCAGGACGGAGATCCTGCAGACAGGTGCAGGCGCTCGGCCCCCGGTGATCCAGGAGCTCCTCGGTCGCCGGCCAGGTTGGGGACACCGGAATCGATCCGTGCTGCAGGAGCCAGCCTCGCCTTCGCACCTGGGCGCTCCCGCACACCTTGGACCCTCCCACCTCGAGGTCCGCCCCCACCGTCGCCCCAAAGCACGCCGCAGATATTCGCGAGCTGCGGGCATTCTCCGACACAACGGCGTCAAGGCCCAACCGCGCCAGCGATGCGATCAGCCCCCTCGCCACCCAACGGTAGGCTTCGAGGACCCCGCGCGAGCTGTGGGGAGCAACCACCGAGTAGGTGACGTCCTCCAGGTGGAGGACCGCGGTTCCGCCGGTGGGCCGCCGGGCGACCTCGATTCCCCTATTCAGGCAGCGCACAACCACCTCATCGCTCAGACGTTGGTGCCGCCCTATCGACAGGGTCGGAACGGCCCAGCCGTAGATACGCACGATCGGGTCGGGGTGAGCTAACCGGATGGCCCGCTCGAGCAGCAGCTCGTCCACAGCCATGTTCTGCGCCCCACCCAGCAGCGGGGTGCGAACGAGGGTCCAGCTAATCTTCTCCGTCCCCGGCTTCCTCCTCCAGGAACGCCTCGTACTCCTCGGGGGTCAGCAGGCCGTCGAACTCGTTCCGGTCGGAGGGTTCGATCACCACAAGCCACCCCTCCCCGTAGGGGTCCTGATTGACTGCCGCAGGATTGTCCTTGGTTTCGGTGTTGATCTCGACTACCACCCCTGTGACCGGCGAAAAGAGGTCGGAAACCGACTTGGTGGACTCAACCTCACCCATCGGCTCTCCCCCCTCGACCTGCTCGTCACCCTCGGGCAGGTCGAGGAAAACCACGTCTCCGAGCTGCTCCTGAGCGAAATCCGTGACGCCCACAGTCACCCGGCCGTCGTCCTCCAGCCGCGCCCATTCATGCTCACGGGTGTAATGCAAATCTTGTGGGATGTTGGACACAGCTACGCTCCCTCGCTTCTTTCAGGTCTTTCGCCCCGGGAGGCCTTGCTTGGCCCCGTTTGGCTCATATCTTAGTGCCCGCCCCGCTTTGTGCTCGGCGCAGCCATTCTTCCCGGCGGGTCCATCTAGGTCGGAGGGGGCGGGAGGTTGGCGGGAGCCAGCGGGTCTGCGGGTATCACCGGCGCCGCGGCCGGTGACGCGGCCGGCCCGGGCCCCTTCTTTATGATTCGCTTCCAGGGGCGGTACTTGGAGACGAACTTGTCGTTGTGCAGGACCTTGTCCCCCTGCATGACCCTACGTATGACCGTGACGTCGAAGCCGGGGATA
>JBBDRH010000403.1:0-17627 GCA_040905645.1 Actinomycetota bacterium | reverse complement strand
GCTCGGTCCACCAAATGAGCGTCCCAGGTAAGGAGTCGACATTGCTTGTAGTGATTGGGGTTACGGGTAACGTGGGAAGCCGGGTGGCGGCCAAAGCTGCCGCCAAAGGCATCGAGGTCCGCGGAGTCGCACGCCACCCTGAGGGGTTTCGTGGCCAGGGGGTCGAGCTTTCCTCTGCTGATCTGACCGACCCTTCGGCCGCGGCCGAGGTTCTCAAGGGAGCCACAGCCGTCTATCTAACCCCTCCCGAGCAGGGGGAAGATCCGCTGGGACTGGAAAGCGCCGTCACCGACAACGTGCTGAGCGCGGTGGAGGGTGCCAAGGTTGACCATCTGATCCTGCACAGCTTGGTGCACGGCGATCGGGGCGATACCGGCGCTCGTATCTTGGATGCCAAGTATCCGATCGAACAGCGGGTTCGCAGCTCCGGCATTCCGTACACCATCCTGGCTCCGGGATGGTTCCTACAGAACTTGTTCGGGGCCAAACAGTATCTGGAACAGGGAATGTTCAGCCTGCCCTGGCCTAAGGATCGCCCCTGGGCTGCTACGAGCGTGGAAGACATCGCCGAGGCGGCGCTCGCATGTCTCGAAAAGGGGCCTGCCAACCGAAGGTTTGATCTGCACCTGGAAGGAGGCCTTACCTGCGCGCGCGTCTGCCAAGCGGCTTCCGACGTGCTGGGGAAGCCGGTTCAGTTTCAGGAGTTCAGCGGGCCTACCCGAGAGTTCGTTGAGCCCTTCCCTATCAGTGGGCCTCACAAGGATCTTTACGCCGAGTTGTTCGACTACTTCAGGGACCACGAATACCTGGGTGAGCCTGAGACGATAAAGCAGGCGCTTCCAGGATTTCGCTACACCACCCCCGAGCAGTTCCTGAGGAACGAGCTTTTTACCTAGCCTTAGCTCGCTCAGGCGATTAGCGGGCGGAAAAGTTGCCGGCCAACCCCTCTCCGGCGAGCGGCAACTCGGCCAGTCGGAAGGGCAAACAGGGCTGCGCCCAGTCTCCGGGAAACCGCTAGAAGCTCGTGCGCTCCGGATCCTGGTCGAGTGCGTTGGCCACATCGCGCCATTTCTCTGGCAGGTTGCCGATACTGGGGATACCACCGGCGTCTTTGAGTCGCCGTGCGGTGTGCATCAGGTTCCAGGACATGATCGTGCAGTTCTTGTACGTGAACTGGTTGTCGTATCCAATCGGCACGGTCGAGTCTTCGACGATATCGCCGTAGCTCGGGCCCGGGCCCGCCTCGCCGATCCAACCGCAGTCGGGCTGGGGCGGAATGGTGTACCCGATGTGGGCCATGGCGTAGAGGATCTGCATCGAGCAGGCCTTTATGCCGTCCTCGTTGCCGGTGACGACGCAGCCAGCCGTTTTGCCGTAGTAAAGATACTGACCCTTCTCGTTGCGGTCGCCCGAGTAGGCGTACATGCGCTCGATGCATAGCGAAGCCACACTCGACTTCATTCCCAACCAGATCGGCGTGCCCAGGACGAGGATGTCGGCGGCCATTATCCGATCCTGAATGGCCGGCCAGTCATCGGCCGGACGGCCGGAGTCGGCTTTTGCGTCCTTGACCATACCGAACGCGATGTCATGCTCCAGGAGGTGCACGAAGTCGACTGACACTCCTTGCGAGTCCATGATTCCTGCCGACCGAGCCAGCAGTCGCCGGGTATGCGACGAGGCGGCGTCGTACTTGATGGTGCAGTTGAGATAGATTGCCTTGAGGTCGCTGAAGCCTTCTGTCATGAAATCCCCCTTGGACGCCGGCGACCCACGCGCCGGACCGAGCCAGAATATTGGTTGCGGGCTTAGACCGGCACCAAATACAAAGGAAATTTAGGAAGTCGTAATCAGATCGTTCGCTGCCCGATGCGCGGCTTGATTCCTTCAGGAGTCTTGGGGGTTCATAAACCTCAAGGATTCGTCGACTCTGTCGCGCCGGTTTTGCTCCTCAAACTCGTGTTGACAAAGTCCTGCATGCCGTTCTCGAACGATATCTCGGCTCGAAAGTCCAACTCCGAGGCTGCTCGCTCCGGTCTGGCGAAGACGTGCCGGGCGTCGGTGGAGCGGTGGTGGCCGGTGATCCGCGGCTGCGGAGCGCCGGAGTATGCCTGCCAGAGCACCATCGCCATCTCCCTCAATCGGCGAGGAGCCCCACTGCAGATGTTGAAGGCGCCGGTCGCCGTACCGTCCAGCGCCTTCAGGTTGGCCCGGGCGACGTCATACACGTGGACGAAGTCGCGGATCTGATCGCCGTCCTCGAACACTTGTGGCGCCTCGCCCTGCTCCAGGCTGCTGCGGAAGATGCTGGCGACCCCGGCGTAAGGCGTGTCGAAGGGCATCCGGGGTCCGTAGACGTTGTGGTAGCGGAGGCTGGCAACGGTGGCACCGCTAGACTCTGCAAAGGCTTCGACGAGGTGCTCCTGGTGCAGCTTGGTGGCGGCGTAAACGCTGCGGGGGTTCAAAGGCGCGTCTTCCGGGACGCCCCGCGGCTCCAGCTCCAGGCCGCATGCCGGGCATCGGCAGTTGAAAAAGCCGGCGTCCAGGTCCTCATCCAAGCGAGGTGCTGGCGTCACCACCGAGTGCTCCCGGCACACGTAGCCACCCTCGCCGTAGACCACCATACTGCTGGCCAGCACGAACCTGCCGGCGAAGCCGATCTCCCAAAGGGCCCGCAGCAGGTTAGCGGTGCCCTGGGCGTTCACCGATACATACTCGGTCACGTCCCCGAAGCCTGTGCCCAGCCCCACCACCGCCGCCTGGTGCGAGACGGCGTCCACACAACGGACGGCGGCCTCGACCACATCGGGGTCGCGAATGTCGTCGAATAGGTAGGTTGCTGCCGGGTTCAGGTAATCCGGCCGGCGGCCGTGGGCCAGCGGATGAAGGCAGTCCAATACGGTGACCTCGTCGCCCCGATCCACCAGTAGATCGACTATGTGGGAGCCGATGAAACCCGCTCCGCCGGTGACCAGGACTCTCACGCCGGCTGCTCGAGCGGCATCCGCACGATGAAGCTGCACCCTGGATCCAGGTTGTACACCTCGCTCACCATGGAGTCATCACCAGAACCTCGACACCCATTGCGACGACCGCCGAGGTTGCCAGCCAGAACCTCCGCCTCGTGGTGACGCTGCCGGCCGCGAGCACGATCCAGGGAGTGAAGGGGAGCCAGATGCGCTCAACCTCGCCTTTGGACAACCCGCTGAGCGCGGCCGCAGCCACGGCGAGCAGCGCCAGTGCGGGCAGAATCCAAGCCCGCCCATCCCTGGGCGACAAGATCCCCTTCAACGTCGCCGGACCGCAGGCGATGGCGAGGGCCGCCGCATCGGCGAGCAGGAAGTACCAGTAGGGCCTCACACCTCCCAGGCCGGCGTAGTAGCGGGACCTGGTTGCCCATAGCCCGTCCAACCACCAAAACCCGGCGGCGGCAAACGCTGTTACCACCGCGGCGACCCCGACCAATACGTAGGAGAGTGGCTTGAGTTGGCGCCGGACCAACGCCACTCCCGCTGGGATGAGGGCGAGCAGGGCGGCTCCGTAGGTCAGAAGGAGGGTAAATCCGAAGAGCAGGCCTCCTGCCAGCGGCCGCAGCCTGCTCGTTCCGGCCGTGACGATCAGCACGAGAGCCCAGGCACCCACACCGGCATATAAAGCATCCGGCGAGGTGGCGATCCACAACGAAAAGGGCGCCAGCACCAACCAGGGCGCCGCCGAGCGGGCGGGGTTCTCGCCTGCGACGGAACGCATGGCCACGAGCACCGCCGGCACGGTCGAAGCACCAGCCAGGATGTAAAGGCCGGCAACAATCTCCGGGCGGGCCACGCCGAGCCACCGCAACCCTGCCAGCAGGACGACCAATCCGGGCGGGTGACCCTGGACGTGAATGGGGAAGGTTGCGATGTGGGCGGTGAAGGTCTGTAGAAAATCCGCGATGCTCCCGACCCTCGGAAGGAAGGGCAATGCGTCGAACTTGCTCGACAGGGGGGCGGTGAGCGCCGGGAGCCCCCGAATGGCGGCCAGTGCCACAGCCCAGGCGACGGCGCCGGCAAAGCTGGAGAGGAGCAAACCGCTCCATGACAGCCTCGTCGAAGCGGTGCCGCCATAGCTCACCACGAGCACAATGAATACCGCCGCGGGGATGATTCGAACCGTCAAGCTGGGGCTGAGCTCGCCGAACAAAGGTGCGGCGTTGAGCCCCAGCGTGTACCCCCGGCGGGTGAGCAGCACGCCCAAGAGGGAGGCGGCGGCGATGACCCCCAGGTAGGGCGCAAGAGGCCAGAGCTCCCGCGGCCATGACTTGTGATCGGGCGCAGCAACCTCGGTCGGAGCCTTCGGTTGCCGGCTAGCCATGGGTAGATCGTACGCTCGCCGGACCGGCAAGCAGGTTGGGAACCGGAGACAGTTCACCGAATTGTAAGCACGATCCTCGCCATTCGGGGGGTGCCGGGCTCTAGCATCGGAAGATGCCCAGCGTTGTCCTGCCGGTCCTGAACGAAGCCGAGGCAATCCCTTGGGTCCTGGCGAGGATGCCCTCCGGGTACCACCCGATGGTTGTGGACAACGGCTCAACCGACGGATCCGGCGAGCTGGCCGCCGATCTGGGAGCGACGGTCGTGCGGGAGAGCCGCTCAGGTTTCGGAGCTGCGTGCTGGGCTGGACTGTTGGCCGCAGCGGATGACGTCGTTTGTTTCATGGACTGCGATGGGTCGCTCGATCCCATGCTTCTCCCCCGGGTGGCGGCGCCGGTGCTCGCCGGAGATGCGGATCTGGTCCTGGGGGCGAGGAAGCCCGAAAAGGGGGCATGGCCCCTGCATGCCCAGGCCGCCAACCGGCTCCTTGCCCGGCAGCTGCGCCGGCGTGCCGGGGTCCATCTGAGCGATCTGGGACCGATGCGTGCCGCCCGGCGCCAGGGGCTGCTTGACCTTGGCCTGCAGGACCGCCGGTTCGGCTGGCCGCTGGAAATGGTGATCAAGGCGGCGGGGGCCGGGTGGCGCATTGCAGAGGTGCCCGTTCCCTACCTGGCCCGCAAGGGCGGGAGGTCCAAGGTCACCGGTTCGATCAAGGGAACCCTTCGGGCCGTAAACGACATGTCGGCCCTGCTCAAGTGAGCCTCTCCCAGACCACGCTGATCGTTCTGGCCAAGGAACCTATTCCCGGCCGGAGCAAAACGCGCCTCAGCCCGCCTTTCACGCTCGAAGAAGCGGCCGCTCTCGCCCAGGCCATGCTCCATGACACTCTCCGCGCGGTAACGAGGAGCGGCGCCGGCCGAAAGCTGCTCGTGCTCGACGGCCGCCCCGGCGCGTGGGTTCCTCCCGGGCTCGATGTGATCCCGCAAAGAGGCGAAACTCATGCCGGGCGCATCGCCGCCGCCTTCGCCGACGCCGGAGGATCCTCGCTTCTCATCGGCATGGATACGCCTCAGGTGACGGCGCCGATGCTGGACCGGGCCGCCGAAGTCCTTTGGCAAAACGGCGTCGATGCCATCCTCGGCCCCGCCTCCGACGGCGGCTGGTGGCTGGCCGGGCTTCGCATGGCCAATCCCGAAGCTTTCGAAGGCGTTCCGATGAGCCTGCCCACTACCGCGGACCGTCAGAAGGCCAGGTTCGCCGAGCTCGGGCTGCGCACCAGGCAGATTGAAACCCTGACCGACGTCGACGACTGGCCCAGCGCCTTACGCATTGCCAGACAAGCTCCGGCCACCAGCTTCGCGAAGGAGATTGCACGACTCATGTCGCCGGCAGGTCTTTCGTGAACGATCTACTGCTTCGCTCGGACGAGGGCGAGGCCTTGAGCATGAACCTGCAGCGCTGGCTGGACTCCACCGCCGTCGAGGACGAGGAGCTCCTTGGAAAAGCCATCGAGCCCGTCCTGGACGTGGGTTGCGGTCCGGGCCGGCACCTGGTCTCACTCAACGAACGGGGCATCGTGGCGATGGGGGTCGACGCCTCGGCGCACGCAGTCCAGATGGCGACCAGTCGAGGGGTGCCGGCGTTGCAACGGTCGGTCTTCGACCCGCTGCCGGGCACCGGACGCTGGGGCACCCTACTCATTCTCGATGGCAGCATCGGCATAGGCGGGGATCCAGAGGCGCTCGTGTGCCGTGGTGCGGAGCTGCTGCGCCGCGGCGGGCTGATTCTCGTAGAGATCGAGCCTCCGGGGGCCAGGACGCGCATCCTTCGGGCCC
Organism: Actinomycetota bacterium; assembly: GCA_040905645.1. GTDB lineage: Bacteria > Actinomycetota > CADDZG01 > JAHWKV01 > JAHWKV01 > JBBDRH01. The sequence goes on along the minus strand of JBBDRH010000403.1, from coordinate 11,440 downwards.
GGCTCGAGGCGGACGGCGAACACACCTTGTGGTTCCCCTGGGCGCTGGTCGGTATCGACTCCATCACCGAACTTGCCGCCGCCTGCGAGCTCGAGGTCAAAGAGAAGTGGAGCAGTGGGATGCGCTGGTTCGCAAGCTTGCGAAAGCCATGAGCGACCTACGGCAGGCCGTCGACGACGGCGAGACCGGCGACCGGCGGTCCGGCAGCTCGCCTCTGGCCCGCACCTGGGAACGACTCGAGCCTCTTCGCATCGGGCCCCTGAAGGAGGGGGCTTTCACAAGTAAGCTCCACACCGAGAGGACGGCCGCTCAGCTTGGTCTGGCACTGGGAGTCGGCTTTGCCGTCTGTTTCGTTACGGGCCTGATCTCACACGGCATCCAGAGCCCGCCGGCGTGGTTCCTGTGGCCTTCCCGGCCCTTCAACCTATACCGGATCACGCAGGGCCTGCATGTGGCCACCGGGCTGGCCACCATCCCCCTCCTTCTCGCCAAGCTGTGGACGGTGTTTCCCAAGCTGTTCACCTGGCCGCCGGTGGAAAACGCCGCTCATGGGCTGGAGCGGCTCAGCCTGCTTCCCCTGGTCGGCGGCAGTGTCTTCCTGCTCATGAGCGGTCTGAACAACATCGCCCTGTGGTACCCGTGGAGGTTCTTCTTCCCGGCGGCTCACTTCTGGGCGGCGTGGATCACGATTGGGGCCTTGATCGTGCACATCGGCGCGAAGGCCACTATCACCAGGGCTGCTCTGCGCCGGCCGAAGCCCTCTGAGATTACGCCGGCGCCGGAAGGAGCACTCTCGCGTCGAGCGTTCCTCGGGGCGGTGGCGGCGTCGGCGGCAGTTGTCACCGTGGCGACCGTCGGCGAAACGTTCGGACCTCTGCGAGGTATAAGCGTGCTCGCGCCGCGCGACCCGGCGATCGGGCCCCAGGGCTTCCCGGTCAACAAGACCGCTCGCTCCGCCGGAGTGACCTCGTCGGCGATCGACCCCGCCTGGCGGCTGAGGGTCGATGGAAAGGTCCGTCGAGCACTTTCGCTGTCGCTCAGCGACCTGAAGGCCATGGAGCAGCGGGTGATTAACCTGCCGATTGCGTGTGTGGAGGGGTGGAGTGCCACAGCGACCTGGGAGGGGGTCCCGGTTCGAGCCCTGCTGGCCATGGCCGGTGCCCGGGAGGATGCCGAGGTCGGCGCAGAGTCGATCCAAAAGCGAGGGCTCTATCGACGGTCCGAGCTGAACCGTCTTCACGCCGCCGACCCCGACACCCTGATTGCGCTCAGGGTCAACGGCGAGCCGCTGCACATCGAGCACGGGTTCCCGGCTCGGCTGATCGGCCCGAACCGGCCCGGGGTGATGCAGACGAAGTGGCTGGGTAGGCTGAGGGTCCTGTGAAGTCCCACTCACCCTCCGGAAAGATTTTTTGGTTCTGCTTTGCGGCCGGCTGGGCAGTGCTGTTGTTCGGTGTCTGGGGGACGTTCGAGAACGCCTTCTACACCCATCCCCCCAACTTCGCCCTCTGGTTCGCCGGGTCGGCTCTGGTCCACGACGCCCTGGTGGCGCCGGCCGTGTTCTTGCTGGCCTGGGCACTCGTCCGAACCATCCCCAACCGGATTCGACCCGCGGTCCTGGCCGGCCTGACGGTGGCGGCTCTGGTGGTGGCAGTTTCTCTTCCGCTTGTGCTCGGCCGGGGTGGTGCGCCGGGCAACCCCAGCGCTCTGCCTCGAAACTATCCGCTTGGGATTGCCTTGATACTGGCGCTGATAACGGCAGCTACGGTCGCCGGGATGTTCGTGGGCAGTCGGGGCCGTAAACAGCGTGCGCCGTCCGGCAGCGAATGCGGTCACGACCACCAGGTAGGCGTGCCCGAGGCCGACGAGCTCACGGAGACGTAGCTACGACCAGGTGAGCGACGACAGCTCTTCGATCTGATGTTTAAGAAAGCGTCTTTCCGCCTCGGTCGCCGCCAGCTGAGCTGCCCGTTGGTAGGCGGTCAGCGCTGCCTCACGCTGTCCGAGCCGGCGCAAGGTTGCGCCGCGGGCTGCGTGCATCAGGTGATAGTTGTCCAGCTCCGTTGCGACCGAGTCGAGCGCGGTGAGCGCCTCATCGGGGCCGGCACTCTCGCCGACCGCGATGGCCCGATTGAGCGCAACCACCGGCGTCGGCATGACCGAGAAGAGATGATCGTAAAGAGCGACTATCTGATGCCAGTCAGTTGCCTCGTACGAGTCGGCGTTACAGTGCACGGCCTGGATCGCGGCCTGTAGCTGATAGGGGCCCGGTTGGCCGCGGCGGATGCAGGTGCGCACGATTGAATGCCCTCCCTCGATCATCGTGCGGTCCCACTTCGTCCGGTCCTGATCTCGAAGGAGCACAAGCGCCCCGTCGACGTTGCGCGCGGGCATCCGAGACTCGCTGAGCAGCATCAGTGCGAGAAGCCCGGCCACTTCCGGTTCGTCGGGAAGCAGGTCGACCAGAGCGCGGCCGAGCCGGATAGCGTCGCCCCGCAGTGAGGCCCGCTCCGGATCGTCGGCTCCCGTGTTGTAGATGAGGTATACCACCGAGAGCACGGACCGTAGCCGGCTCGGGAGCTCGGCCCGTTGCGGCACTCGATAGGGGATTCCGGCGGCCTTGATCTTGTGCTTGGCCCGGACGAGGCGCTTCGCCATCGCCGGCTCGGTAACCAGAAACGAGCGGGCCACTTCGTCCACACTCAGTCCGCCCAACAACCGTAAGGTCAAGGCCACCTGATTTTCCGTTTTCAGCGCCGGATGGCAACAGGTGAAGATGAGCCGGAGCTGATCGTCGCTCACCGGTGCGACTTCGCCCCAACGGTCGGCGCCCGCGGTAAACGTACCAACCTGTTCCTGGAGCTCCTGACCCCGTGCCGAACGGCGGAGGTGGTCGATGGCGCGATTTCGTGCTGTCGTAACGATCCATCCCGCCGGGTTGGGTGGGGTGCCGTCGCGCCGCCACCGGTCATTCGCCACGATGAACGCCTCCTGGACCGCATCCTCGGCCAGCGATATGTCGCCAAAGACGCGGGCCAGCGTCGCCACGGCTGCGCCGTAGGCCTCGCGGAAAACCCGCTCGACATCAGTCGCTTCCGGGTGGGCGCCGACGATTGTCAGATCCTCATGCCCCACTGATGGCGAAGAATGGCCGGACTTCGATCGGCTCCTTGATGGCGTCGACGACCTTGGCGGCCCAGGCAAGTGCGGCGTCGAGATCGTCGGCATTGATGATGTAGAAGCCGCCGATGTGCTCCTTGGACTCGACGAACGGACCGTCCGTCATCGTCACGCCGCCGTTCTGCATGCGGACGACGGTTGCCGTGTCGGCGTCGTGGAGTCTGCCGCCGAAGACGAAGGTGCCGTTGGCCTTCATCTCGGCTTCCAGGGCGCCGACCCGCTCCATGAAGGCCTGCATCGCCTCGGGTGCCATCGGCTCACCGCCCTCGCCCTGGGTCTCCCCGGTATGAACCGACAACAGGTACTGACTCATGAGTGCTCCTTGTCGTTGGTGCGGCGTTCCCCGCGCTCACCGATCCTACGAATGGAAACCGTCCACCAGGACACCCTCGGGCAAAAAATATCCCTGACCGATTATGGCCTGAGGCCCCGGGCTCACGATCCACCGCGGCGGTGTCGGAGACTAGAAGGGATAGCCCTTCAGTCCGAACACACCCTTGATCGCCGAGATCTCGCCTGAGAAGTTGTCGCAGTGCTGAATCACCAGCATGGTTATCACGTCGGCGACGCTCTTGCTCCCCAAACCTGCGAACGTGAGGTCGATCGTGCGGCCGAGCGCCTCGTCCGACAGGCCGGCGACGAACTCCTCGGTGGCTGCGAACACCTCGGCCGCGTAGGGCCGCAGCACCTCCAGGTCGACCTGGGCCCGGTGGTACCACTCGCCCATATCGCCCTCGACCATGCCCGGCATCGGCATAGGGCGGTCGACGCCGGTCCTGCCGGCGCGAGTCGTGGCGAAGGCCGGCTCCTTGCCCTGGATCATCGTGTTGACCACCGCATCCTCGGCGAGAGCTATGTGGGCGTAGGCCGTTCCCAGCGGGTTGGCGTTGCCGGGAGCCGGCCGGTTGGCGAGCTCCTGGTCCACGTCCTCGAAGGTGGCATTCAGCAGCCAGTGCGATTGTTTCACTGCCGAGTTCAGTACTTCTGCGATGGACTGCGCCATAGCCAGCTCCTTTCAGTACTTGAGCGCCGGATACCAATCGTCCCGGCCCTCCGGGGTGAGGTCGAGCAGGTTCCACAGCGGGCTGAGCAGATCGATGCCCCGGTAGTGCTCGTCGGTCATCTGGGCATGCCCGGTGTAGAAGTGTAGCGGGCGCCTGCCATCGTCCAGAAGAAACACCGAAACGGCCGGACTCTGCTGACCACCGGGATGCTCGGTGCCGAAATCGGCCTTGAACGAGCTATCGCCGGCGCTCACCATGCGCAGGTTGACCCAACCGCGGGCCCGGGCAAAGCGTCTGAGGTGCGCGACATCGTGCGCGCCCACCACCGCCAGGTCTGCCCGTTGCTTCAGATGCGGAGCAACGCCGTTCAGGCCGTCGAGCCATAGCGTGCACATCGGACAGGGCTCGGTCTGAGCGTTGCCGAACATTAAGTGGTAGACGATCAGGGTGCGATCGGGGGCCGAGAACAGCTCCGAGAGCCGCACCGGACGAGGGTCGTCGGGCTCCTGGAGCGACCGCGGGCCCTCGGTAAACTGGTAATCCACCACCGGCTCCGTCGGAAGCGACCGGCGCAGCTCCGCCACTCGCTCCCGATGCTGCATCAGAGCTATCTCAGCTTCCAGAAGCTCCGAACGCTTGCTTGCGTATGCCTCCGATACGATCACTCCGCTCCTCCTTTCGCCCAGGGGTCGGGGCCGGGGTCGCCGCCCCCCGCGACCGTCGCCAGGCGCGCCAGGAAGTGCTCCCAGCCGCCCTCATGTTGGGACAAAGAGTCCTGCGTCGGCAGGCCGGAGTGCCGGAGTGTGAGCAGGGTGGCGCCCCCGTCTGGTTCGAGAGTGACCTCGACCAGGCTCGATCCCGGCGGCACCGGGCTCCCCTCCTCCTCCCAGCCCCAGGTGAACGAGACGAACCGGGGCGGATCCACCTCCACGAACTCGCCGACCATCGTGCTGGCCGGCGTTACACACAGGCGGTAGGCTCCCCCCGGCCTTGCGTCCATCCCGACCTCGGTGCCCATCCAGCGCAGCAGCTTGGGCGGGTCGATGAAGAAGGAGAAAACCGTCTCCGGCGCCGCCTCGATGCGGATCCGGCGCTCGGCAACGAAGCCCTGCGGCACCGCGATGCTGGTCTCAGCCACGGCGCCGGCGCCTCTCCTCCTGCTCGGCGGCCTCCTTGAGGACGGCCAGGCGCTCGTCCCAGAATTCTTCCAGGAAAAGCTTCAGCTCGTGCAAGCCCTGCGGGCGGGCCCGGTAGTACCGCCGGGTTCCCTCCCGGCGCTCGTGGACCAGACCGGCCTCCTTGAGCACTCCGAGGTGCTGCGAGATGGCCGGCCGGGTTACCTCGAACGCCTCGGCGATCTCCCCGGCGGTACGCTCCTCGTCGCGGACCAGACGCAGGATCGCCCGGCGGCGGGGCTCGGCTATCGCTTTCAGGGCCGCTTCCATAGGCCCTATATTAAGTTGTGGCTAACGTTAGTGTCAACTTACTGAGGTCGGGCGGCCGCCCCACAGCGCGCCCCGCGGGTAACTACCGAAGGGCTCGGCTGCCCCTGCTTGGAACTATCCCTGGACCGGCGGAGTGCTGTCGCCAAGCCGGGTTCAGGCTCCGGGCGACCTACCCACTGAGAGGACCGCCTCGAGGGCCGGATTGGCCTGCGCCTCCCGCTCCCGCGAGAAGAACTTCGCGACGGCGACCGCCGCCGCTGCCGCCAGAAGGGCAGTGGCGATGTTAACCACCCGGAAGGCGCTCCCGTAGGAGGCTATGGACTGCGCGAACAGAGCGCCACCGTGGGGAAGGCCCCGAGCAAACGTGGTGGCCGCACCCACCGATTCCTGGGCCACCCGAGCGGCGTCGCCCGAGAGACCCAGAGCTCCGACGTCGATCCCGGATCGATAGAGCGAACTCACCACAGTGCCGAAGACGGCAATACCCAGAGCACCGCCGAACTCGCGGGTGGTGTCGTTGACGGCCGATCCGACACCGGCCTTCCCAGCAGGGACGGCGCTCATGATGTTGCCGGTGGCCGGCGCGGCGGTGATGCCCATGCCGGATCCGAGCACCACAAAAGCCAGGCCTAGCATGAGGTACGGGGTCGACGGTCCAAACAGGGCGAGCATTCCGAAACCAAGCGCTATGACACTGAATCCGGCAGTGATCACCCGGCCGCTTCCGAACCTCTCCCCCAGCCGGGCGCTGCGGGGAGCCACCAGGATCATCGCCAATGGGAAGGGCAGCATGGCCAGGCTGGCGAGCAGTGCGGAGTACCCCCGGACGAACTGCAGGTAGAGGGTGTTGGTGAAGAACCAGCCGAACATGATGAAGAAGACGGCGGTGATCACGCCGCTGCCGACCCGAAAGCGCAGGTCGCCGAACAGGTAGATCGGAAGCATCGGGTGCTTCGACCGCCTCTCCCAGATCAAGAAGACACTCAGCACGGCGATGCCGGCGGCAGCTGCGCCGAGCACGCGGCCGTCGGTCCAGCCGAACTGGGGCCCTTCGATGATGGCAAACAGCAGCCCGGTCAACCCGGCCAGCGAGAGGACTGCTCCGACCGGATCCAAAGGTGTGGCGGCATCGTCCTTGCTCTGCGGGCAGACCAATGCGATCACCAACGCGGTCAAGGCGACCACGGGGAGCAGAGCGAGAAGCGTCGAGCCCCACCAGAACCACCGGAGAAGCAGGCCGGAGACAACGGGGCCGAACGATCCGCCGGCTCCGGCAAATGCGGCCCAGATGGCAATGGCCCGGCGCCGCTCCTGGGGAGGGAAGACGACGGTGATGGTCGAGAGGGTTGCGGGCATGACAAGGGCGGCCCCTGCGCCCATGACCGCCCGCCCGAAGATGAGCTGTGCGGGGGAGCCTGCCACTCCGCCGATGGTCAACCCCGCGGCGAAGATCCCGAGGCCGACGAGGAGGGCCCCCTTGCGCCCGAACCGGTCACCGAGGGCGCCAGCCGTGAGGAGGAGCCCGGCGAAGACCAGTGCGTAAGCATCGACGGTCCAAACCAGGTCGCCGGCGGAAGCGCTGAGCTCCCGCTGGATGGACGGCAGCGCGACATTCATCCCGGCCACCGACATCACGACCATGACCAACGGGAGACACATGGCGGCGAGCACGATCCAGCGCCGGCGGTGAACCTCCGGGTCCAGATAGAACGGCGGTGCAGAAGCAGGTGCGACCACGGCGGTGGAGTCTGAGGACATATCCTGTTTCTAACCGGACGGGTGCCCGATTCATTCCATGGCCTCGACGAGTGCGTCCACGCGTTCCGGTGCTTGACCCTGAACCAGCCCGCCTCGGGACTCTAGGTACCTGCTCCCGGCGACGTTGCGTCGATGAGATCGGCTGGCGCTTTCATCACCACTCCAACGACCTACGGATCGGTCCGCCTGAGCCTCGACAAGCTGTCACTTCGAGGCAGAGCGATCCAGCCTTCTCTGGCCGCCGCCGCCATCGACTCCGGTGGAACCTCATCCGTTTCGCCAACGGCGCTAGCTCTTGCTACCAGAGCGCAGACCAGTGCATCGAGAAGGTGATCCGACTTCACGCAGGCGTCCCAGTCGGCCGACGAAGCCCGGAGCCACGGCTCAGTGCGAATCCGTAGCGACGCTACTAGCAACTCGCGCATGGTCTTTCCTTTCGTCCCCTTGTAAGAGAGCCGTGACGTTGAACCGTGGTGTTCGAAAGGATCGAATCCCCAACGGGAGAGCGCGGCGGCGGTGTAGGGCTTCCACCCCCCAGTATCGGTCCTGCTCCTCCGGCTATTCCCTTTTCGTCTTCAATGCCGGACGCCTCGAGCCTCGGATTGCTCGATAGAGTCAGTTTGACGTCCGGTCGCTCTGCGGTAAGTCAGCTGACTTCATAGCTCGACAGGATGAGCGGTTTCGCTCTCTCGAGGTCCTCCGGCGTCGTAAGCGTCAGCTCGAGGTCCCCGGTGCCGAAGTGTCCGATCTTGCGTACATCCCGGCTGAATCCAGGAACGAGCTCCACGCTGTCGGGGTTCACTTTCAGGTAGATGAGAAGCTTGCGGGCCTGAGGGTGAACTTCCACGCAGGCGAAGTTCTTGATCCGGCGGAACGCGATGTAAAACTTCAGCGGCTTTCGAGTGACGTCGTCTCCGAGGGCCAGGGTAAAGTCCTCGAGCGCCTGGTAAAGGTCCCGCAACTCCGTTGATGCCCTTACAAGATATTCGGAGACCGATCTCTCGGTGGAGGGTCGGCGCGTTGGCTGCTCATGGATGATGCCCTCCGGGTGAACTTCGGGCGCTCCACTCGACGAGTTGACGAGTTCGAGCACCATGTAGTCGTCGCCGTAACGGCGATACCGAACGAGCTCGATGTTCCGGCTGATCTGGGAAACGGCGTGCGTGTCGTATCGAGTAAAGTCGCCGGCGATGCAGATCAGTCTCGGTGCGGTCCAGTCGATGTGAGTCTCGATCTCGGGACCGAGGCCTCGCATGCAAAGGAGGGTGAACTCCGCCCGGTGATCCAGAAGCCAATCCAGATAAAACAGGCCCTGGTTGATTACGTTTTGGTTGAGTGAACGCTTGTATTCGATGATCACGGGCGAGTTGTTCTCATCCAAGCCAAGGGTGTCGATTCGCCCGGCGTGGGTCTTGCCGGTCGGAAATTCCGAGGCGAGGAAACGAACGCCCAAGGACACTTCGAGGTTGCGTTCGATCAGGTTCTGCAGGCTCTTTTCTAGACCAACGGAGGAGCCGAGGATTTCTGATACGACTCCACCTGTGGTGAGAAAAAGCTTGATGTCGCTCATGCTGGCGAACCCAGGACTTCGACGAGTTCCGCGATGACCTGGGCGTCCCCTTCGGCGACGTCTTTCAAGATGATCGGTTCATAGCCGGGGTCCGTCGAGTCCGGCTCCAAAAGGATCTGTTCGTGCCGCCAGGGGCCATCTTCGGAGGCAGTTTTGCTGCTGTGCCAGATCTTTAAAGTGAAAGGGCCCTCCAGCTCCGGGTCGGCGATGTCCCGGTGCTCCACCAGCACCACCCGGCCGTTGCGGGAGCCGACCACGGGGTAGCGGAAGAGGCAGTACGCTCCGTTTGGGATGCGCCGGTTCATCGACTCACCAACCACTTGAGCAGTGAACAGGTTCGGGGCCGGCTTCGTTCGCCCATTCGGCGTTACCCACGCTTCCGGATCCACCAGCTTCTCGTCGCCCACGTAGCCGGCCGCCGCCTTCAGAGACACGAGCGGCACGCAGTTGATTCCCGGACGAGCTGCGCGATCCGGTACGACCTCAAAGGGCCTTTCCGAAGCATCGTGCCCCGGCGCCAAATCGAGGGTTCCCTGCTCGGCCGCCGATCCGGCGAGCGCATAGGTCAGGCCGAAGACGGTTTCTGCCAGCCATTTACGGAACGACTCGTTGTCGCTGAACTCCTTGAAGAGCTGGGTGTCGTCCTTCAGCATGCCGGTCATCACACGTCCGAGGGCCTTATCGTGCTCGATCCTCGCGTTCTGCTTGTCGGAGTTCTCCCGAGCGTTCTGGTAGGCGGGGTCGGCCGCCACCCGTTTCGGGATCTGCTCGGTGATCAGGTGCTGGATACGGTCGGAGTCGTTCCACTCGATCCCCCCGAACTGGTCGTTGAAGCTCTTGATGATGTTGGAGAGCCGGTCGAGCTCCGGCTCGCCAGGTGCCCTGATCTCACCCCCGGGCACGGGGTCGATTAGACCGCCCTCGTCGGGCAACAGAATCCTCATAGCAGCCCGCTTTTCGACCCGGTAGCTGTCCATGTCGATGGTCTCGAGGATCCCTTTGGACAGGTCGTCCTCCGCGGGTGCCGGCAGCTTCAGCACGAGGAAGCTCAGAAAGATGGACAGCTTCTCCCAGTCCGCCTTGGTGTAGGGAAGGATCGCCGACAGGAAGTTGTAAGTGCGGACGAAGGTCTTCGCAGTTCCCTTGAACTCCACCTGCCCGTCCTCGCCCAAGTCCTGAATGTAGGTCGCGACGCAGGCATCGAGGATCGGATCGAGCAGCGTGCGGTCGCTGCCGGCCAGGTAGTGCTCCACGAAGTCGTCGACATCCTCCTGGGCGTAGACACCGACCGCATCGAGGGTCGACTTCAGGTCGTGAAGCTTGTCGGGATCGGTCTCGTCGCTCAGGACCGTCGTGCGGTAGTAGTCCTCGAAGGATGCCCGGATGGTGTCGACGTCGTTCATGAAGTCCAGTACGAACACGTCGTGCTTCAGCGGGTGCGCCCGGTTGAGCCGGGACAGGGTCTGCACCGCCTTGATCCCGGAGAGCGGCTTGTCGGCGTACATCGTGTGCAAGAGCGGTTCGTCGTAGCCGGTTTGAAACTTGTCGGCGACGACCAGGAAGCGGTACGGATCCTGGCGCAAGCGATCTGGAATGTCCTGACTGGGGAACCCGTTGAGCCGCGCTTCGCTGACCCATACGTCATCCACCTCCCGCTCGCCGGAGAAGGCGATGATGGCGTTGTACGGGCTGTTGCGCTCCGCAAGATAGGTTGAGAGCGCCTGCCAATAGGAGATCGCGCGCTCCACGCCGTCCGTCACGACCATGGCCCGCGCCTGGCCGCCGATCTTGTGCTGGCCGATGACCTGCTCGTGGAAGTGATCGGCCATGATCTCGGCTTTGGTCCGGATCGCGTCATCGTTCTCCTCGACGTAGCGGCGGAGCTTCTTCCCGGCCCGTTTGGTATCGAACTCCGGGTCCCCCTCGACCGTCTTCACCAGCCGGTAGTAGCTCTGGACGGGGGTGTAGCTGCCGAGGACGTCGATGATGAATCCCTCGTCGATCGCTTGCTTCATGGTGTAGCCGTGGAACGGTCTTCGCTTCAGCGTACCGGGAACCGGCTCCCCGAAGAGCTCGAGCGTTTTGCCTTTCGGGGTGGCGGTGAAGGCGAAGTAGCTCGCGTTGGTGAGGAACTTGCGCGCCTCCATGATGCGGTTGATCTCGTCCTCATAGGTCTCATCGCTTTCGTCGTTCTCAGTGGCGAACGCTGCACCGAGGGCGCCACTCATGGCGGAGGTGCTTTTCCCGCCCTGACTGGAGTGCGCCTCGTCGATGATGATGGCGAAGCGGCGGTGGCGGTGCTGATCGCCGATCTCGTCGAGGATCATGGGGAACTTCTGGATGGTGGAGACGACGATCCGTTTGCCACCTTCGATGAAGCGGCGTAAGTCACCTGAGTTCTTGGCCTCGCCGACCGTCGCGGCGACGTGGGTGAACTGATTGATGGTGTCGCGGATCTGCTTGTCGAGAATGCGACGGTCGGT
>JBBDRH010000402.1:0-2897 GCA_040905645.1 Actinomycetota bacterium | reverse complement strand
ATCGGCGACGTCGAGGAATCTCTCGCCTGGCCAGAGTCCTCCCGCCCGGAGCTTCAGCGCATGCTCTTCTATGATGCGGCCTGCGGCAGCGACTATGTGGCGAGTGAGTCGGACTTCCCGTACCGGCCCTCCGCCCTCTTTGTCATGGACGGTCTGATTGAGGCCTGCGTCGCGGTGCGGGCGCGTATCGATGTCAAGCTGGAGGAGAACAGCGCCTCAGCCAACGAGCTGCCGGTCGTACCCGAACACGTGCAACAGAGCGATGCCGGCCAATTCCTCTTGTCCCTCGCGGCGAGCTCGTCGGTTGAGAAGCTGGACGCGCTGATCGCGAGATTCGACACGACCAAGGAGACAGTCGAGGAGCTCAAAGGCCAGGAGGCGGGCCTGCGCGCCGCGGACACGACGAAGGCGCGCCAGCAGCTCACCCGGCAGAGCGAGAAGCTTCTGGCACTGCGGAGCCACCTCGAGAACTTAGATAAGGTGCTGGGCAGCGAGGCTTTGGCTGAGATCCGGGAACACCAGGCCGAGGTCAAGACTCTCGAAGAGGCGTCTACGGTGCTTGCGCGGTCTTTCGAGTCGGAGCCTTTGCCGGGCGTCGGGAGCTCTCCGTGGAAGGCGTTGTGGGAAGCGGCTCAACGGTTCTCAAAGGAGCACGCCTACCCGAGTCACGACTTTCCCTTCCTGGAGGAAGAATGCCGGTGCGTCCTGTGCCAGCAGCCGCTTGAGGAGGGTCGGGATCGCTTCATCCGCTTCACGGAGTTCGTCCGAAACGACACCCAGGTCCGGCTACGCGATGCGACGGGTGCCTACGACCGGAAGGCCAAGGTCTTACGAGAGCTAATGGTTCTACCAGAGGCGATTGCAAATCATCTCGAGGATCTGGGAGACACGAATGCTGACGTGGCGGCAGAGGTGCGCACGGTCCTCGCGAACTACGAGGCCGCAAGCCGACAGGTGCGCGAGGCGCTGTCCAGCCAGCGAGAGGTTCCCCAGATCGAAGTCGAGCACACGGCAGTTCGCAGCCGTCTCACGCAGTCCGGCGACGCCGCCAGGGCGGCTGGTGAGGAACTCGGAAGCCCAGAGGGAATCCAGAAGCAGCTTGTGGCTCTCACCGAGCGAAGGGCCGAGCTCGAGCTGCTGGCGCAGTTTAAGAAGTCACGGCCTGCTATAGTCAAGGAGATCGGGCGCTTGAAGGAGCGCCAAGCGCTGGAAGCCGGGAAAAGCGCTGCAGCGACGACGGGGATCACGAAGAAAATCCTTGAGCTCTCCGAGGAGAGCATCACCGAGGTGGTCCGCGACACCTTCACGAGGGAAACGGACAGACTTCGGCTCGAACGAGTTACGATTGCGCGTGCTCGGGCGGAAAAGGGCGCTCTGCTTCACCAACCGAAGCTCGTTGGGGCGCGCCAGCGGGCTACGTTATCACGGGTCTTCAGTGAAGGCGAGCGGACGGCGCTGGGATTGGCGGCGTTCTTCACCGAGGCTCAGCTGGACGGCTCGAGGTCGGCGCTGATCCTAGATGACCCCGTGACGTCGCTCGATCATATACGACGTGGTATTGTGGCGAGCCGGCTTGCAACACTCGCCGAGACTCGACAGGTGATCCTTTTTACCCACGACGTGGCGTTCGTGGCAGACCTCAAGCGAGAGGCCGCTGCAATGGGTGTCCCGGTGGCGGAGCGGTCCATCACGAGGAGCCGGGCGGACGAGCGCAAGCCAGGTGTGTGCACCACGAAGCACCCATGGAAGGCGAAGGATGTTGCGGCGCGTCTCGATGAACTCCGGCAGGAACTCAGCCGAATCCAGGGAGAAAGCAGCGCCTGGGACGAGAAACAGTATGAGGAAGCCGTGGCCGTCTGGGCCGGTAATCTGTCGGAAACGTGGGAACGCATCTTCAGCCAGGAGATCGTCGGACCTGTCCTCGCGGAAGGCGGGCTCCAGGTGCGTCCGATGATGGTGAAGGTGTTGGCTCGCTTCACCGACGACGATCATCGAGAGTTCGACGGCAGCTATAGCCGCGCGTCGCTGTGGGCGAAGCGTCACGATAAGAGCGCAGCCGTCAACTACGTCGCGCCCGTTGTCGACGAGCTTGACGACGAACTTCGGTTGGTTGCCAACTGGTTCAAGCGAGTCAAGAAATACACGGCATGATCGCTGATCTCAAGCCCTATCCGGTGATGAAGGACTCCGGCGTACCGTGGCTCGGAGAGGTGCCGGAACACTGGGAGGTGCTTCCGAATCGAGCTCTCCTCCACGAGGTCAAAGAACGGGGTCACCCGGACGAACCGATGCTCTCCATCACGATCACTAGGGGGGTCATCCCACAGCGGGTTCTTCTTGCCGAGAGCTCCAAGAAAGACAGCTCCAACCAAGACCGGTCCGCCTACAAGCTCGTGCGGCCGGGGGACATCGCCTACAACAAGATGAGGGCGTGGCAGGGGGCTCTCGGCGTATCCCAATATAGGGGGATCGTTAGTCCAGCGTATGTGGTGCAGCGTCCGCGGCTGGCCGTGGAATCACGTTATGTGCATTACTTGATGCGGACACCCGCCTTCGCGAAAGAAGCAGAGCGGTGGTCTTATGGAATTACCTCTGACATGTGGAGCCTCCGGCCTGAGCATTTCAGACTGATCTACTCCTGCCTCCCCCCCCTCCCCGAACAAGCCGCCATCGCCCGGTTCCTCGACTACGCGGACCGGCGCATCCGGCGCTACATCCGTGCCAAGCAGAAGCTGATCAAGCTGCTTGAGGAGCAGAAGCAGGCCATCACCCACCGCGCCGTCACCCGCGGGCTCGACCCGGACGTGCGGCTCAAGGACTCCGGGGTGGAGTGGCTGGGGGAGGTGCCGGAGCATTGGGAGGTGAAGAAACTCGCCCGAGTCGTTCGGAGCAGCAAT
>JBBDRH010000401.1:15179-17659 GCA_040905645.1 Actinomycetota bacterium | reverse complement strand
GAGGATCGAGCCATCACCAAACGGATCCAGGCGGCGGCCGGCGTCGTCGGGCTGAGGTTTCTGGACCACCTTGGGATTGCGGGCTCCGAGTGGAGGAGTACCAAAGGCGACTCCAGAAGGGTTCATATCACCCGCGTTGACAGAAACTGGAGGTTGCCCGGCGTGCGGAAGCGGCCGCTACGCCGCCCGCACGAGAATCGTCCTCAAGACACCGCCGATTAAAACCAAGCCTACTGGCTGGCCTCCATGTTCTTGCCTACGACCTCCAACGTCTTCTGAAGCTCATCGGTTGGACTGAACTCGACCAGCTCGGTGCCGGCGTGTAAGTAGGGCAAGTGTCCTGGACGGGCGTAGTAGGCCTCGCCCTCACCGATCGTCTCCTCAGTCCCATCGTCGTAGCGGTAAGTGACCTTGCCCTTCAGCACAACCCCCCAGTGAGGGCATTGGCACCTGTCTTGCGGTAGACCCTTGAAGAGTGGGGACGGGTCTGCGTCGTCCGTATACGTTTCGAACCCGACTGTGTAGCCCCCGAGCTCCGCGAAATGGCCCTCGTATCCTTCCATCGTGAACGTATCGGGGGCACCGCTCTTTGAAGTCTTCATCTTCTTACTCCTCTCGTTTCGACTGATCCAACGAAGGATTGCTACTGGACGAATGTTGCGTTACGGCCGACCCCGCCCCGAGCTACAAACCTGCCTGTTATCCGCTGGGCTGCTCGATCCCCGAGTACTCATCGGGTGGAGCGGCGGTGGGTAGTGCCCCGATTTGGTTCAGGATCGTGAAGAGGTCGCAGTACTGAGTGATCTCGACGATCTTGCCGCCGTCGATGCGGAACAAGTCCCAGGCTGCGAACTTCACATGACGCCCACTTCCGGGGAGGCCTGCGAAGTCCTCCTTGTGGGTGCCCTCGTAGCTGACCCACGAACTAACGAGGTCACCTTCGCAGACCAGATGCCGGACATCGGCGCGCAGGTCGGGGAACGAGTACATGAACCCCCCGATGGAACCCTTGAGCTGTTCCAGGTCCGCCCCCGCTCCGGCGTGCCCGCGCAACTCCGGCGAACAGATCGCGTCCAAGCCAGACGGATCCCAGTTGTCCATGACCTCATAGAACTTCCTTGCCACTGCCTTCGGGTCGTCGCTCATGCTGGCTCCTTTCTTTCTTCGGGCCTTCTACGGAGAGCATCGTCGCGCCGAAAGGTCTGGGAAGGATGGGGAGGATTCCCTATCTTCGTGCCGGCTCGTTCGGCAGGTGGATCGATGCGAAGGCGGCCGCCTCCGTCCGGCTCCGCATGCCAAGTTTGGCCAGGATGTTGCTCATGTGATGCCCGGCCGTCTTGACACTTATGAACAGGCGTTCCGCGATCTCTCCGTTGGAGAATCCCTGGGCCACCAGGCGTAGGACCTCCCGTTCCCTCCTGGTAAGAACGTCGAGGTTCTTGGGCCCGGTTCTTCCGTGCACCCCGAGTTCCCGCAGGAATGCCGCCGCCGCGTCGGCGTCGGGGACGGCTCCAAGTCTGTCGAACGCCGCCAGGGCCGCCCGGGCCTCAGAGATCGCAACCGGCTTGTCGGCGACGGCAAGCGTCCTCGCAAGCTCCATCCGGGCGCGACATGCCGGCAGGGCCATAGACGCCTCGCTCAACTTCCTGGCCCCAAGGCGCAGCGTTTGAGCCGCCGCATCGTCGCCGGTCGCACGGAGGAACTTTCCTCTGGCAAACAGCGCCTCTCCTTCATGGCGCTTGCTTCCGGTGGCCGCGGCAACCGACTCGATGGTGCCTACCGAACGGATCGCGCCCTCACGATCGTCGAGCGCGATGTACGCGTCCACGAGTACGGTATGCAGCGCGAGTGCGCCCACCGTCACGCCACCGAGTCCCTCGAGACGATGTTCCAGACGAGAGGCCGCGGTCTTGGGATTGCCCAGAGCGAGATCGAGTACCGCCAGAGGGCGGATTGCCTCCGTCAAGTCCTCATAGCTCTCGAGCAGCACCCGCGCCTCTTCGAAACGTCCCTGGAGCACTCTGAGCTCGGCTAACTGAGTTATCGGGTGAACACAGCGCGATTGCATGCCACCCTCCTCAAGCTCGACGATCGCGGCCTGAAGTTCCTGCTCGGCTTCGTCGAGCCTTCCGGTCACGAGGTACATCCCGCCGCAGCATGCCCCGCAGAAAGCCGAGAGGCTCCCATAGGCCGCGCTCGAGGCGAGATTCTCGAGGGGGCCGAACCCATGCCTGTCTTTGAGTGCCGTGATGGCAGTGGTCCACTGCGCGAACCGGTCGGGATCGCCCAGCAATTCTGAAGCCTCTTTCAGCGCGCAGTACGCCTCGGCAACGCTCTGCGGGTCACGCGCCTCGCCTCCGGCCGCGGCCATTGATTCATCAATGTGCCGGATGCCTGAGTCGACCTCGCCGGCAGCTATTTAGATGAGTCCGAGACGAGCTAGAGCGAGCAGCTCGAGGTCGGAGTCGCGATAGGTCCCC